>JANNWK010000980.1:0-3861 GCA_031408355.1 Myxococcales bacterium | reverse complement strand
AACCGTCTCCCTCCCGCTGGAGGCCGGCAACCCCGACAGCCTGCGGCGCATCGAAACCCTGGAGAGCGACCTCGCCGCGCGCAACGCGAACGGAGTCGAAGCGCTACAGCAGTCATTCGAGAGGTTGTTCGAAGCCGCAGCCGCTGGAAATCGCGCGCTCACCGACGTGCGCCAGGCGGCCTGCCACGACTGGCTTGGCCGCGTCGCCGACGCTAGCGTCCGCCGGCACCTGGTTCTGGCCTTGCAAGCCGCGGGGCGCGCCAACTCTGTGCGCTACGCGGAGCCGAGCCCGGGGTCTTATCGAATGGCGTTGAGTGAGCCGCCGCGTCCACCGAGCGAAGGCTCCGGCTACGACGCCGCCTACGGTTCCGGTGCACTGGAAGATCGCACGCAGCGCTATCGGGAGCGCTTGGCGCGCTACGAGAAGGAACAGGCGGCCATCCAGGAACGGGATAGCCTTCGCGCGTCAGAAGCTTCCACCGCGAAGCAGGTGGCGCTCGACCAGGCGAAAGAGGCGCTGGCGACAGCCCTCGCGGCGCTAGCGGCCGCGCCTGCGCCCTTCGCCGATTCGCTTCCACACGCGCAGTCTGCCGGGACTAGCCCGCCGAGCTTCGTGGAATGACGTGCCCGAGCTGTGGCGTAGCGCGGCCCGGCGACGACTTCGCTTGTCTCGCTTGTGGCGCCGCCGCACAGCCCCTGTCGCGCTCGGGAGTACATCTCGAGCTCGTGCCGGGCGATAGCGACGACATCTTGCTGACTACCACCGTACTCGAGCGCCTCGTCGGTGGAGACGGATCGCTGGTGCGCAAGGCTTGCGAACAGGCGCAGGTCGACCTGGTGGCCCAGCTGTCGCAAGCGGAGCGGGAGTATTTGTTTTCGCTGCTGGCCAACCTCGGGGTGCGTTTCCGTGAGAGTAAGACCTTCGTCGACCCTCAGGGGTCCTCGTTGCGATTCGCCCTAGATCGTGGGCTAGTCGTGCGCAGCGTGATTCTGGTGGGTCTCGCGGCGACGATGCTGAGCTTTGGGTTGACGCTGCTGGCGTGCCTCGCCGCGCCCGTCGCTGCAGTCGTGATTTGGAGCCAGCTCGAGCGCATTCCGGACGCGCTCGAGATCCCAACACGCGCGGTCGATGAGCACTTGGGGGGCGCGGCTCGCGGTCCGTGGCGCGAGGCCTCGATCCTGCGCGGAGGCATTCGCAGCGAAGCAGCGGCGGCGACACTCGCGGGCCTGGTAGCGGCGCTGTGCGGCGTCATCAAGCAGATTCGAAGTGGTGGCCTACAGCTGATTCGAGTTGACTTCAGGAGTCTGGATCAAGACGCGCACGCGCTGCTTCGTCGCGCGCTTCGCTTGGCGGTCGCGGCCGATCGACTGGAGCTGGCTAGCAGGCAGGACGTTCCGACCGAGCGCAAAGCTCGCTTAACGGTGGCCTCCAGGGAAATTCATGCGGCGCTGGTCGAGTTCGAACGCAAACTGGTGGCACTGCAAGCTTCGCTGGTCCAGTTGAGTGGCCTCGAAGCCAGTAGCGAGCAGCTCGCCGGCGTGACGTCGCGCGTCGCGGAGCTGCAGGTCACCGCCGAAACCGCGCTGGAGCTCAGCGGACTGACCCGCTCGGAGCTCGAGGCGTGACCACCAGCGGCTGCGGCACGGAGCCCCTTCGAACCCGATCCCGCCTGTAATTCCCTTTATATTGACCATGATTTAGCCGCATTCGCGAGGTTGGAGCCACGCACGCAGCCAAGCGTCAGCGCTTGTAACAAACGTTACTTGGGCGACGCGACGCAACGGTCGGTCGGCGCTGCGTCCAAGCGCACCACGAACTGACTTTCTCGGGCCTGCCTCGGCGTATTTGACTCGTCTTCGCGACCGAGCACTCGAAGGCGAGCCTGGAAGCTTCAAGGCTAGTCACGGCACCGGCTGCCGCCCGCGGCGGAGCAGCCGTGTGAACACCTGCTGCAGCACCACCGCGGCCATACAGACGAGCGTGCTCTCCAGCAGGTGCTCGTCGAGAAACGCGGTGAGCCTCTCCGTGCGACGAGCCAAGGCGTCGCCTAGGTACTGAGTGATGATGTTCCAAAGCACGTGCCCGAGGCTGAGCGCGAGCAGAAATAGGCTGATCCGGCTACGCGCGGCACCGGCCAGCACGGCGACCGTCGGCGCCGGAGCGACCACCAACAGCGCCACTCCGACCCGCGCGAACCATCGCTCTGCGAGGCGCACGAGCCGAGCGAGGCGCGGGTGTCGCTGTTCCAGCCATTCGATCGCCGCGCGACCATACAGGTAGCCGAGCCCATACGCGGCCAGACCTGTCAGGACACGGCGCAGCGTGGCAACAGCGACAAGTGGTACCGGCTCGACCGTGGCGGCTGCCATCGCCACGTGGTGAGCGGCCGGCGATAACGCCACGAGCAGCAGCGGACTCTTCACGAGCAAGTAGGGGGCCAGAGCCGTGCCCAGCAGGCTGGCGATGGTGACCGTCACGAAGAGCCCCACAATGGCGGCGCGCAGGCGCGGAGGGGCAGACTCAGACAAGGCCAGAGCATAGTGCGGTGCAGCTAGCCCGCCAGACGTGCCCCGGTCCGGCGCTGGCCGTGCGGCCACGCCTAGCGCCTATCGGCCTGGGAGCACGGGGGATTTGTCACAAGAAGACTCGGGCATTGGGCCGGACTGCTCGCCAAGCCGTTGGGCTTCGGATAACGGATTGCGATAAGCTCCTAGCAGCTAGCGTGAGCCGCAGAGAACGAATTGCAGAACGAGCGAGTTGCGGCTTAGGATGTGTTGATGGAAGGGCGATGGGTCAAACGCGTTTGGTGCTGTTCCCTGCTGTGCCTGGCCCTGGTCGGGGGTTGCGGATCCTCCGACGAGGACGAGCCCAACGCCTCCGGGCTCGCGCCTGAAGAGCTCTGCGACCAGAAGTGCACCTTGCAAGTTGCCGCTGGTTGTCCGAGCACGCCCTCCGATTACCTGGAGAGCTGCAAGCTCCTGTGCATGGCGAAGTACCAGAACTTTCCGAACTGCACCGATCAGACTCGACCGCTGGACGTTTGCGCCATCGAGCGCGTGAGCTACAGCTGCACGAACGGCACCTTGACCGCGACACCGACGGGGGCTTGCGCGGCCCAGGGCGCCGAATGCGCGACCTGCACGGGGGACTTCTTCAACTGTCTGTGAGCTACTGGTAACGCGGGACGTCCTGCTCGAAGAAGCGGCGGTAGCCGGCGATGCCGTCGTCGGACGCATCGGAGACGATCTTCTCTTTGCCACCGTGACAGCAGCCTTCCGGCCCAAGGTCCCGAACATGCCGGAGCAACTATCGCCCAACCTTGGCGCGAATTTCCGCCCTTTCCCAGCTCGTAACTTCCACCTCGGTCGTTGATTTTCCTTAGCTCTGGCTACCTGCCGGCGAGCGAGGGCTGCACCTCACCATGAGCTTCATGCAAGCGTTCTTGCTAGATCGACCCTCCAATGGGCTCGAGGTCGTGCCCCCGCCCTAGTCCCGAGCGGCACCGCGTTCACGCTGGCGGAGGCCAAAGTTCGAAGGTAGGTTTGAGGTGCCATGATGATCAGGAGGTTGGCGGGGGTCGTGAGCCTGGTCGGAGCCTTCTCGGTGCCGTGTGTCGGGTGCGGCGGTTCGATGGATGCGGGCGAGGCGGGTGCGGGCGGTGCGAATGCGCAGAGTGGTAGCGCGCAGGCGGCAGGGAAGGGCGGTAAGGCGAGTGACTCGGGCGCTGGGGGGAAGGTAGAGCCTGGCGGTGGTACGGATGCAGGTGGTGCGGTTGGGATAGGGGGCAAGCCGAGCGAGGTGAACGCTTGTGATCGCACGCGCGACGCTGCGCCCGGGGTAGCCACCTACTCCGAAAGCGC
>JANNWK010000979.1:0-4311 GCA_031408355.1 Myxococcales bacterium | reverse complement strand
GAAGTAGCCAAGAACGGGGGGCGCATGGCCCTCGACTTGAATCAGGATCCCGCCCGGGTGGATTGAGCCGTGACAAGCCCCCGCTTCGTGAAGCGCCGAGAGGGCGTCGGCGATCCTGAGCGCGTAGCGGACGGCGTCCACCGGCTCCTTCTTGCCGATGCTCGCCATGCGCTCGGCGAGGGTCAAACCCGTCGGGCGCTGAGCCACCCCATAGCGTTCTCCACCCACCTCGACCACGTCGAGCAGGCGGGCCAAATGCATATGCTCGACGCTGGTCGCCCGGGAGAGCGCGGCGGCCTCGTCCCCCGTCAGCTGGAAGATGAGCACACCCGCGCCGCCATCGAGCATCGTGCCGGCGAACGCCTGCCCTGCGTCGTCGATGGACGTGTCGACGCGGTACTGCGCCTGAAGGATGTCACCCGGGGCAACGCTGCTGGTCACTGAATTTTCAGGCTCTCACGAAACGCGAGCCCGCACCTCTATTCCGAGACTTTTAGCACGGTTGCCCGGGTCTTGAATGGCCTGCTCTGCTCCAAAGCAGCGGGGCTTCCAGCATCAAAAGAACCAGGGCGAGGCCCTTCGGCCGGCTCATGCTGCGGGCTGATTAGCCCCGACATTTGCCGTGCCGCCCGGGGCACCGGTATCGTGGCCCTGTCCTCATGCGGCTCCTGATCGGCACCAGTGGCTTTTCCTATCCTGAGTGGCGAGGGCGCTTCTATCCGCCAGGCCTTGCCGAGCGCGACATGCTGCGGAGCTACGCGGAGCAGCTCCAGACGGTCGAAATCAACAACACCTTTTACCGCATGCCTCAGCCCGAGTTGCTGCAGAGCTGGAGCGAAAAGGTGGCCTCCGGTTTTCGTTTCGCGCTCAAGGCTCCGCGCAGCATTACCCACATCGCCCGCCTGAAAGATGCCGACAAGTCGACCGCCCGCTTCCTTGAGGTGGCGAGCACGCTGGGCGAACGACTTGGCCCCCTGCTCTTTCAGCTGCCGCCGTTCGTGCGCAAAGACGTTGGCTTGCTACGTGCGTTTCTGGCTGGCCTTCCGGGCACCTACCAGATAGCCCTCGAATTCCGGCACCCTTCTTGGTTCGACGATGATGTCTTCACGACGCTGGCGGACAGGCGAGTCGCGCTGGTCGGCGGTGATCCGGACGAAGGCGAGACGCTTCCGCTGCTAGCGACGGCCCCGTTCGGATACCTGCGGCTGCGGTCAGCCGCGTATGGCTTGCCGGCCCTTGAGGCCTGGCGGGATCGCATCGCGGCGCAGCCGTGGCAGGTGGCGCATGTCTATCTCAAGCATGAAGTCTTGGGGCCCGCCTACGCGCTCGCCCTTTCGCAGCTCTTTCGCGGGCAGGTGGCGGTTCTACCGGAAACCCCTGAGAATGAGCCGCCCACGAAGCCGCGGGCAGGTAAGAAAAAGCCCACCCAGCCAGCTACTTCGGTGAAGCCCAGCGCGCGCAAAAACGCCGCCCGACCTTGAGGTCGAGCGGCGTTCAGCGCGGCCGGACTCGCGTCTATTCCGCTGGGGTTGCCGGAGCCGCCGCGGCCGTGCCCTCTTCGGGCTCCGCGCCGGTGATGCGCATGCCGTAGAAGGAGCGCCACACGAAGAACAGCATCAGGCCACCGAACACGACCGCAAGCACCGCGCTCGTCCCCCGGTCCAGCTCGATCGCCATTTCGACGGCGAGCAGGCCGAACAAGGTGCAAAACTTGATGATCGGGTTCATGGCCACCGAGGAAGTGTCCTTGAACGGATCGCCCACGGTGTCACCCACGATGGCGGCCTCGTGGAGTGGGGTCCCTCGCTCCTTGAGCTCGACCTCCACGATCTTCTTGGCGTTGTCCCAGGCGCCGCCCGCGTTGGCCAGGAACAGCGCCTGGAACAGACCAAACAGCGCCAGCGCGATCAGGTAGCCAATGAAGAAGAACGAGTCGAGGCAGGCGAACGACAAGGTGCCGAAGAAGATGGTCAGGAAGATGTTGACCATGCCCTTCTGCGCGTATTTCGTGCAGATTTCGACGACCTTCTTGCTGTCTTCAATGGAGGCCTTGAGCGCCCCATCAAGCTTCATGTTGCGCTTGATGAACTCGACAGCGCGGTAAGCGCCGGCCACCACCGCCTGGATCGAAGCGCCGGTAAACCAGAAGATCACCGCGCCACCCATGATCATGCCGAGCAAGAACGGAGGGTGGAGCACCGACAGCTTTTCGAGGTTGTCGGTGAGCCCGTGGGTTAGCAGCACCACGATCGAGAAGATCATGGTTGTAGCCCCGACCACGGCTGTGCCGATGAGTACCGGCTTGGCCGTGGCCTTGAACGTGTTACCGGCGCCGTCGTTCTCCTCGAGCAGGTGCTTGGCCTTCTCGAAGTCGACCTTGAAGCCGAAGTCTTTCTGAATCTCTTCCTTCACGCCCGGAATATCCGTGATCGTCGACAGCTCGAACACCGATTGCGCGTTGTCCGTGACCGGGCCGTACGAATCGACGGCGATTGTCACGGGGCCCATGCCCAGGAAGCCGAACGCGACCAGGCCGAAGGCGAACACGGCCGGAGCGATCATCAGGTCACTCAGACCTGTGCCGCTGAAGTAGTAGGAAATCCCCATCAAGACGGTGAGCACCACGCCCATCCAGAAGGCGCTGAAGTTGCCAGCCACGAGGCCCGAAAGCACGTTCAACGAAGCGCCGCCCTCGCGGGATGAGGTGACGACCTCCGCTACGTGATGCGAGCTCGTGGACGTGAAGATCTTGATCAGCTCCGGGATGATGGCCCCGGCCAAGGTGCCGCACGAAATGATGCAGGACAGCTGCCACCAGAGCGAGCCGTCTCCCAGGTCCTCGATGAGCACCTTGGAAACGAGGAAGGTCAGCGCGACGGAGCTAAGGGACGTGATCCAGACCAGCCAGGTGAGGGGCGTCTCGAAGTTCACCTTGGTGGCCTTCGTGATCACGCTCTTCTGGACGGCTTCATTGGCCAGGTAGGAGATGGCGCTGGCGATC
Organism: Myxococcales bacterium; assembly: GCA_031408355.1. Classification (GTDB taxonomy): domain Bacteria; phylum Myxococcota_A; class Polyangia; order Polyangiales; family Polyangiaceae; genus PMG-095. Next base: position 1,310 of record JANNWK010000979.1, on the reverse strand, counting down.
ACCATCATGATGCGCATCGAGAACAGCCACACGAGCAAGCGAACCTGATCGGTCGGCTCCTTGACCGCGACGAGCACGAACGAGATGAGCGCGACGCCCGTCACGCCGTAGGTCTCGAAGCCGTCGGCGCTGGGCCCCACCGAGTCGCCCGCGTTGTCGCCCACGCAGTCGGCGATAACACCTGGGTTGCGCGCGTCGTCTTCCTTCACCTTGAAGACGATCTTCATCAAATCCGAGCCGATGTCGGCGATCTTCGTGAAGATGCCACCCGCGATGCGGAGCGCGGAGGCGGCGAGCGACTCGCCGATGGCGAAACCAATGAAGCACGGGCCGGCGTATTCGCCCGGGATAAACAACAGGATCGCCAGCATGAGGACCAGCTCGACGCTGATCAGCAACATGCCGATGCTCATGCCTGCCTTGAGCGGTATCGCGTAAACCGGGTAGGGCTTGCCCTCGAGGCTGGCAAACGCGGTCCGCGAGTTGGCGTAGGTGTTGATGCGGATGCCGAACCAAGCCACGCCGTAGCTGCCCATCACGCCGACCAGGCTAAAGCCCAAGATCATCAGCACTCGTCCGGCGCTCTGCCCCTGGAGAACACCGAAGTAGAGCACGATGACGGCGCCGATCAGCACCTCCAGCATCAGGATGAATTTGCCCTGCTGGTACAGGTAGGTCTTGCAGGTTTCCCAGATGATTTGGGAGACCTCGGCCATCGACTTATGGGTGGGCAGGGCCTTGACCTGCTTCAGCGCCACGACCCCGAACAGGATGCCGAGCGCCGACACCAAGAGGCCGACCATCAGCAGGCTTCTGCCGTCCGTGCCGAGCACCTGAACCGAACTCAGATCCGGCAGGATGAGGTTGGCTTCTCCCCCAGGGTGCGGCTGGGCTGCGAACGCGGCCTTTGGCGCGAAGGCGACCAGGCAGGCCGTGAGCAATGAAAGGAAGGACGCAGCGAAGGGTCCTGAGCGACGGTCCAAGATACTAGCTCCTCGAAAAGCGGGGTTTCCCGGCTGGGCCCCGCGTATAGGTGTGCGCTCTAACGCAGTGCGCGCGCGGCTACTAGCACGAGGGTCTTGTCCGGCTCAAGCAATCGAAATTGCCCATGAGTTTCGCGTGCTTCAGCGCGCGCGTCAGAGCACAACCGATACTCGAAATGGCCCCGCTGGGCCGCCATCCCGGCGGCAGCGTGCGTCAGAGCCGGAGCTGCGGACCGTCCCGCTCGGCGCGCTCTTCCTGGGAGAGCACCGAGAAGACCATCACGGCGCCCAGCACCGGCAAAAGCCAAATGAGCTTGGATTGGTTCA
>JANNWK010000978.1:0-1939 GCA_031408355.1 Myxococcales bacterium | reverse complement strand
GACGCCGAATGCGTTGTCCGTGAACGCGCCGCCCAGGTAGCTGGAGTAGGCCAGCGCCGAGCCAGCGGCGTTCAGCTTGCTCACGAACGCGTCGGTCCCTCCCGCGTTGCTGGCCTGCAGTGCCGCCACGGTTGGAAAGTTGGTGGAGGTTGTAGAGCCCACCACGAACACCTCGCCGGTAGCGGTGGTGGCGATCCCGTTGCCATACTCCGACGCGCTGCCACCCAAAAACGTGGAGTACACGAGCGAGGAGCCTGACACGGAGAGCTGACTGACGAACGCGTCGTTGCCACCGCCCAGCGCGGCTTGGAGCGGCAAAGCCGTCGGGAAACCGGCCGAAAAGGTGACGCCCGCCACGTAGGCGTTGCCGCTAGGACCCACGCCGATGCCGCCTGGAAAGTCATCCTGCGTGCCGCCGAGGTAGGTGGAGTAGGCAAGGCTGGCTCCATTCGAGCTGAGCTTGGTCACGAAGGCATCGGCGAACGACGGGCCCGCGTGCGCCGCTTGCAGCGCTGCAGAGGTCGGGAAATTTGTGGAGTACGTCACCCCTGTGACGTAGGCGTTGCCTGAGGTATCGGCGGCGATAGCGTAGGCTTGATCGGCGTTGTTGCCGCCCAGGTAGGTTGAGTAGACGAAGCCTGTGCCGGTGGGGTTGAGCTTGCAGACGACGGCGTCGGAGGCTCCGCCCGCGTACAGCGGCTGCGTGGGCGAGGAGGTGGGGAAGAGCCCACCCGTGGTGTACCCGGCGACATAGGTGTTGCCGTTGCTGTCGGCCGCGACCGCGAAGAGTTCGTCGTAGTTGCCGGCGCCGAGGAATGTGCCGTAGCTGATGACCGGATCGATGACGAGCGGAAGCGCTTGATCATGCCCGCTTACGCGGAAGCCCAGCGTGCCGGCGGCGCGCAGCTCGTACTGAGCTTTCACCAGCACGCGCTCGCCCGCCGCGTTGACTTGGTAGGCGACGGGCGGGTGCTGGCGGAGCGTCGCGCCCGCGCCCAAGTGCAGAATCGCGCCGCCGCTATTGTCGAGAGTGATCTTTTGGCTCCCGTCGAACGCCAGTTCCACGGAACCAGGATCCACGCCCGGCCCTAGCCGCAGGTCATACTCCAGCTCGCTCGAAGCGGTGCCGTAGTACACGATGTCCACCCCGGGCAGGACCCCGCCATACACGACGCTCGTGTAGCTCGGGACGCCCGTACGCCATCGGCCCGGATCGTTGCCGACGAAGTAATTGTTGCGCCCGCTGAGCTCGCCGGTGGCCGTCGGTTCAACGCGGAGCCCGCCGACCAGGCGCAGCGCGACCACAGACTGCGGGCTCTGAGAGCCCTTGCGCAGCGAGAGCGTGGCTCCCTCTGGGGTGAGGTAAAGCCCGTAGCCAACGCCCCGGGCCAGGTAGCGGATCCGATCCTCGAACTGCCCCTGATTGGCCTCAAACCGAAGGGGCGCCCCCAAAGCTCCGGCGGGGGCGGGCTCGGCGGCTTGGCTCTCTCTCGGTGCCGAGCGAGCCTCGGCCTGCCGCCAAAGGCCCACGCCCGATAGGACCATGAGCCCAAGGCCCGCGCGTCGGAGCGTGCGATTGCAGTGTGGGGTCGAGAGGAGACTCATGCTGGTACCACCTCGCTCGTGGACCCAGCCTGAAAGCACGAAGCGTTCCTAGTCCTTGAGGCGCCCGTTTGCCTCGTCGGGCTCGACCCTCCCACCGAAATTCGAAAGGGACGTTCGAATTTCGGAAGTCCCCAGGCCTCCCACTCGACTCACGAGCAACCACCAAAGCAGGAGCGGTAGCGCGAAGGCCATTCCCGGAGGCGCCACCAGGGCGCGGTACACGACTTGAAGCGCGGCATGGCTAGCGACTCCCAGCTCGAAGGCCTGCACGGGGCCCGTACCGCCCAAAAAGGACACAAGCGGCACCGACAGCAGCGCGAGCAGCAGGAGCTCG
>JANNWK010000977.1:0-2439 GCA_031408355.1 Myxococcales bacterium | reverse complement strand
GCTCCAGCAAGCCAAGCTCCGTCGAGCTGAACAGCGCCACCCGCCGCGCCGCCTTGGACGCCCGGTGCAGCCGCTCCGCCGAAGGCGAACCCACGTCGATCCACGCCAGCAGGATGCCGGTTGGATCGTGAATGGACACGGGCGGCTCGTCCGCGTCCGACAGCCCCCCCTTGCTGAACGCAATGCCCTCCTCATACGAGAGACAATAAGCCAGCGTGCGCGTCAAAAAATAGCGCGCGCTCTCCGAAGGATGCCGCGCCAACCGCAAATCGAGCGATTCGTAGACGCCCCGATCCACGTCAGAAAGCGTGACAGCGAAGCGGTGAACGGTAGCGGTGAGTGCCATGGGGGAGGAAGCCGAGGCACCGTGTCACGTTGACGTCACTCCGGCCAGGTGAAAACCGGCAGGCTCTCCTGCGCGGCGGCTTCTGCCAGGCGGCGGTCGAGTACCTCATCCTCGGTCCTCGCGATCTTCCTCCAGCGCCTTGAGTAGCTGAGCACCTTTCGTTCTGACGGGCGGCTCATCCAAGACCCAGCCCAGGCTACCCGTACCGCGCCGCAGAACTCCCGCGCGCGCCAGGCGTACGAGTCGCGCCTCGTCGCGGCCATGTTCCGCGCCGCGTAGCCCCGAGGAGTCACTTCGCATCTGACCCTTATGGTGTTGGGGATGTGACCCGTCAAAGTCAGGTGGCCTACGAGTCAAACTGCGCGTGTTGCGCTCTCCGCGCGCAACGCGGGCTCAAGCCCGCGATATTGCACGATTGTCCATGCTTTGTGGCAGCCCGGTTCATGGAATCGAGGACACTGGGATCGGTCGCGGTGCAACCTGTAACGCATGATGATTCCGTGCGGGACCTCTCGTTCGCTCGGGGTCCTGACCCTCGGCGCGGCCGGCGCACCAGGTGGCAGGCCGACGGCAAACGACCCAGCGCCGCCGTCTCCTCTGCCATCCCATCGGGTGCGACGCTCCTTCGCGGGCGACGAACGGGCGCTGGTCCTTGCGCTGCGCGCCAACCACCCGGGCGCCAAGGCCGCCTTCTTCGAGCGCTACGCGCGCGTGCTCGAGCGCATCATCACTCATGTTCTGGGCTTTGATGCCGAGCTAACCGACGTTCGCCAGGAAGCCTTCGCTGCCGCGCTCACGTCGCTGCACCGTCTCCAGGAGCCTGCGGCGCTCGAGCTTTGGCTCTCCAGAATCGCAGCGAACACTGCGCGCAAGGTGCTGCGCAGTCGCGCACGCAGGCGCTGGCTGCGGCGTTTCGTCGATTCCGCTGAAGAAGCGCGCTGCGAGCCGGCGGGTACCGGCGTCGATGTCGTGGCCCGACAGGCCCTGCGCGGCGTATACACCACGCTTCACCGGCTCCCCGCGAACGAGCGCACGGCCTTCGCGCTGCGCTTCATCGACGGCATGGAGCTCACCGAGGTAGCCAGCGCGTGCGAGGTTTCCCTGGCCACCATCAAGCGCCGACTAGCCAGCGCCCGCAGGCACTTCTTCGCGAACGCCAAGCACCAGCCAGAGCTCGCCCAGTGGCTACAAGAAGCGCCCCGATGGTCGGTGCACTGATGGTCCGAGGGCGACGGCCACTGCAGCGGCCCGGAGGGCCGGCGATGAGGACGGTCAGGGAGCGAAGTAGCCGCTGGCAGCCAGGAGCCAAGAGAAGCTGCTGAACTCGGCCTGGTCCGCCGATCCTCCCACTTCGAGCGAACTCGACAAAGGCACGTAGACGCTAGGTCCGATACCAATGCCAACGCCCCGGCTGTTCATGAACACGAGCGCGCCCTCCAGCGACAGTGCCGTCGTCGATATCGAGATATCGGAGTTTATGTCGTCCGTCGGGTCCCCGTCAGGCGAGCTGGCCGAGGCGTAGGCGAGCCCTGCCCGTAGCCAAATGATCGGCTTTTCGCCTAGAGCCAGACCCAGCCGGGGATTGATACCGAAGCCCGACACATCCCGATCGGGGGCGGATTCTTTGGTCCCCTCGGTCGTGCGCTCGGTTTTCGTCGAGGCCGAATAAAAGAAGAGGCTTCCACCCAAGGTCACGCCGCTGGTCACCGTGAAATCAAGGCTCAGCTTGGGTGCCGCAAGGCCGCTGCTCCCTGCGCCCAGAAGGGAGAAGCCGAGCGAGCTACCGCTCTCCTCCCAGGCCTCTTCCGGGGCGAGGAATGGGTCCGAAGACGCCTGCTTGATGGTCGTGCTGGTCGAGTACACGCCCGCCAGGTGCTCGAGCCCAAGGATCACTTGCCCACTGCGTTTGAAGGGCGAGCCGCTGACTTCCTTCTGGGCCGTGGGCTTCGGTGGTCCATAGGACTCGCCCAAGCCGTCGACGGCATCGGCACCAGCTGGTGCCGTCGGGGTGGAGGGCGGGCTGGGCGCCGGCGACTCGACCGGCGGCGCCAGGGCCGGCGTTTCCGCTGCCGACGATGGCGCATCGGCGGGCG
>JANNWK010000976.1:0-2191 GCA_031408355.1 Myxococcales bacterium | reverse complement strand
CCCGCGTGTACCATCCGCCCCCCTGAAAGGAAGCTCACATTGGGCGTCACCGGCGGAGCTCTCACCTTCACGCGTCTGTTCGTTCAAGGCAAGCCGCCCAAGGACCTGCGCAAGCGCTACCTTGACGCGGTTCGCCTGCGCAAATTCACGCCGCTTGCGCCCGACGAGGAAGCCTCGGAGGCCGTCGGCTGGTGCGTGATGGAGCGACCGTTCGACCTCGACTTTCAGCTCGACAAGCTGTTCAACGATCGCTTCGTGCAGGTCGGCTTCCGCATCGACAAGTGGAAGATCCCGGGCGTGCTACTGCGCTCGCATGTCGCCGACGAGGAACAGCGCGCCCTTTCGCGCGCGGTGCGGGAAAAGCTGACACGCGCCGAGCGCGACGACATCAAGCTCCGTGTGATAGGCCGGCTACGAAAGAAGATCCTGCCAAGCTCGCGGGCCTTTGACGTGCTTTGGGATCTGGACGCTGGGAGCGTGCTCCTGTTCACCCATTCAGCTCGCGCGACCGAGGAGTTCGCGGCCCTGTTTCAGAAGACTTTCGGGCTAGAACTGCAGGCGGACAGCCCGTATGCGGCGGCCGGCCGGGCAGCCCTGACAGCGTCGCAACAGAAGGCGTTCGACAAGCTTGATCCCCTGAGCTTCTCGGCCGGGCGCAAGGCGAAGAACGCTCTGCAAAAGCTGGAAGCCGGAACCAAGCGTCAGGCGGAGCCGCCCGCTCCAGAGAAGGCTCGCCGGGCCGAGCCCGAGTCCGAGTCCGAGACGGACGAGGAAGTTTCCGAACTCATCGAGCGCATCGAAAGCACGCGCTTTCTCGGCGCTGAGTTGGTGCTGTGGATCTGGCTGCGCTCGGAGCTGTTCTCCGAGCCGGTCGTGCTGGGAAAACTTGGGGAGGCCGAGGTCTGGCTGGACCGCAAGCTGATGTTCGAGCACGTGTTGGACAAGGCCGAGCGGGTGGCGGTTCGCGGCGCCCAACCGGCAGACAGCAGCGAAGCTCGCGAAGCCGTTCGCAACATGAAGCTGCCGGTGGCCGCGCGCATCGTGCTCCGGCTAGCCGAGCAAGATTTCGCGTTCGACCTAAACGCTCCGCGCTTCCTGCTAGGTAGCGGTTCGCTTCCCGCGCTGCTGAAGGAGGAGGGCGATGATCCATTTCTTGAGCGCACCACGCTGATCGAGCGGCTCACTGCCTTGCTTGACGCCCTCTTCGCGGCGTTCTTGCGTGAACGGCTGGCGCCTTCCTGGGTCAAGGCTTGGCAACCCGCCTTCGTCGCCTGGGTCGAGGGCGAAAACGTGCCAGCCAGCGTCTTGAAGGAGCTGGCTCAGGCGACACGCGCCGCTCGACGCGGGGCGTGAGCGCCGGGGGGCCGTCGCTCAGGGCTTGCCCAGAGCAGCTTGGAGGCCGCGAGGGTTGCGCAAGGCCACGACCCCGGCCACGACGACGAGAGCCGTTCCCAGTGTGCTCAAGCTGTCCGGGTGCCGATGGAAGAGCAGCCAGTCAAACGCCCCAGCGAACGCTACCGAGCTGTAGATGAACGGGCCGACCTCGGCCGCTTTTGCCAGGTGATAGGCGCGCGTCATCAGGAACTGCGCGCTGGTCGCCGAGGCGATGAGCACCAGGATCACGGGCACGCTGGCCACGGCTGGAGTCGTCCAGGAGAGTGCTGCCGGAACGAGCGCGAGCAAGCTCGACACGAGCGAGAAGTAGAAGACGATTTGGGTGGTCGACTCGGTGCGGGTAAGCCCGCGAACGCCGACCTGCGCGGTCGCCGCCAGCACCGCCCCCAGCACCCCCACCAGCGCCGCCGGCTGAAACAGACCGAGCCCAGGCTTGAGGATGAGCACGAGACCCAGAAGGCCAATGACCAGGGGCCGCCATGCGCCGCGCGGAGCGGGCTCGCCGAGCCAGACACGTTCTACCAGTGGGATGAAGAGTGGCAGCGAGTAGTTCAGCAGCAGGGCCTCGGCAAGGCCAAGCTGAGCGATCGCGAAGAAGAAGCAGTACATCGCGCCCATGCCAATGACGCCGCGGAGTAGGTGCTCCCGCAGGTGTTGGGTTCGCAGCCTGGCTAAGCCTCTGGCGGCGACCACGGGCAAGAGCACCAGCAGGCTCAGGCTGCTGCGCAGGAAGACGACCATGGCGTTGGGCAGGCTCTGAGAGAGCAGCTTGACCATCACGCTCATCAGCGCGAAG
>JANNWK010000975.1:0-4331 GCA_031408355.1 Myxococcales bacterium | reverse complement strand
CGTCGCCAAAGTCCGTTAGCGGCTCGCCCGTCGGACCCAGAAGGCCAGCGGCCGTGGCCAGGGTCGTCAGCAAACGCCGATGATTCTTGCCATTCTTGAGGTCCAGAAATTGACCGTTCTTCAGCGCGCCGCCGGCGTTGCCCGCGATCACGACCGGGATATTCTGGAGCTGGTGCGCGCCGTTGGCGATGTGGTTGGTCCACATAAAGAAGCCCTCGTCGAGCAGGGTTCCGGTGGGTGTCTTGTAGGACTTCAGCTGATCGACGAAGTCGGCGAAGAGGCCGGCGTACATGCGGTCGATCTTGGCGTGGAGCACCGCGGCGTCGGGAATGGGCGTGCCATCCGAACCGTCGCCGTTGATGCGGTGGGAGAGGTGGTGATGACTCGGCAGGCGCACGCCGTCGATTTCGTAGCGGGTCGCGTCGGTGCCATCACCGATTTGGAGCGTGCCGGTCTGCGCGTAGCCACAGGCCAGGCCAAGACCGAGCAGGCGCAGTTGCAGCCCGACCACCTCGACCATTCGGTCGTTGTCGGCTGCCGCGCCGCCGACAGCCTGGGCACGGCCGGCGAGGGCGCTGTCCAGCTTGCACTCGACCTGCGCGAAGCCGCCCCCGACCATGTCGACCTCGAGATCGCGAATACCATCGAAATGCTGCTGCAAACGCCGCTGATCGTCGGCGCTGAGCGCGGGCAATCTGAGCAGCTCCTGGAGCTCGCCCCGCACCAAGTCGTTCACGCTTTGGCGTCGTTTCACGACAAGCTCAGCGAGCGTCCCGCCCGCCTCGCCGGGGCCTGGAGGCGCGCTGCTCATCATCCGCTGGTAGACCTTCCACGGATCATTTTCGGCTGCCCGCACCTGAGCGGCGCCACGAAAGCTGAAGTTTTCGTTGATGTAGCCAGCCTTGCGCCCCGCATACAACGTCAACGGCTCGGCCCGGCTGGGGTCCAGGCGCGCGATCAGGTTGTCCAGCGACTCGCCGCTCGCCTTGGACTCGTTGCCCTTGGGTGTCGGCTCGGTCGCGGTCAGCGACTGACTGCCGGCCTCGGAGTGGCAGCAACCTTGGCTGTTAAAGCCGTACTCGATGCCGCGCACGATCAAGAGCTGTTCGGCGTGACGTGAAAGCTGGCCGAGCGCGCGGTCCTTGTCTTGCGCCAAGCCAGCGGCCGTGAGGGCGCCCAGCTGACTGGGCCAGAACCAATCGGCCGGATCTTGGGACATGCCCTGGACGAAACCGTTGGCGTTCTGAATGAAGGCCGAAACAATGCGCTTGGGCTCCGCCGCGTGAGCCTTCGACGTGAACGCGTCGAGGGCGGGCAAGAGCACGCACGTTCCTGCCACACCTCGTAAGAACTGACGCCGACCCACCTGCCTGATCATGGAAGCACTCCTTGCTCTCTGCGTCGAAAAGCGTCGCTGGTGACGATGCGCGCGACCAGCGCCCGCGCCGAAGAATCCTCGGACAGGCTGGCTTGGCCGAGCGCTTCGAGCAGCGCCGGCTGATGGGCGCTCACGTCACGAGCCATCAAGAACTCGGCCCAGCGCCGGGAATAGCAAGCGTGAGCCAGCGGACTTTCAGCAATGAGCGACGAAAGCTCGACTCCGTCCTTGAAGCTGACCGGGCCCGCGCCCAAGTCCACGCTGCCGCTCGCGTCGATCGGACCTGCTGGCTCCTGGGTTCGGTAGCGGCCCAAGCCGTCGTAGTTCTCGAAGGCGAAGCCCGGCGGATTGATGATGGTGGCGTGGCAGGAAGCTCCGCAGGTTCCGAGGCCGGTGAAGCGTTCAAGGCGCTGGCGATTGGTGCCGGGAAGGTCGGCCGGCAGCGCCGGCACATCCACGGGCGGAGGGGGAATTTCTCTACACAGCAGCTGCAGGTTGATGAACAGGCCCCGATGAATCGAGTCCGGCGTCAGCCCGTGCGAGTAAGCGGCAAGAAATCCGGCCGTCGTGAGAAAGCCGCGGCGCTCACCGGCCTTCGGCATAAACGGCTGGGGCGTCTCGGCCGGGGCCGAAAACGATCCGTAGAGAGCTGCGGTGGCCGCGCCGGCAAACACCTGCGAATGCGTCAGGAGCGCCCTCAAACCTCCGTCCTCGACGCCGACCACTTGACCCACGAAGGCCAGCCCGTCGCGCAGCAGCTGAGGCGCGATCGTGGCGGCGTCATCGGGTCGCGCCGGATCACCCTGAATGAAGGCGTACTCCTGCATTCGCAGCATTTGCCGGTGAAAGTCCTGGAGCATCGCGGCGCCGCGGGGCGTGGCCAAAAGGCCCTGGGCGAGTTGGCTCAGCTGAGCCGGATCGGCGAGGCCGCCTTGGGCCGCTTTGGCCAAGAGTTCGTCGGTCGGCGGCGCCTGCGTGAGACCCAACGCAAGACGCGAGGCGAGCTCGTAGTCGGTCAGCGAAGCTCCCGCAGCGCTGCGCTCGACCAAGTAGAGGAAGTGAGGCGACTGCAGCGTCGCCGAGACGACGAGTCGCACGCCCGCGCTGTCCGGCGCGTCGTCGGGAAACAGGCTGGCAGCTTGTTGGTAGAGGCTCAGATAGGTCGCTCGTTCGAGCTCGGTCGGCGGCCGCCGGTACGCTCGCAGGAGCCAAGCGCCCAGCCAGGCTTCGACTCCGCCGGCAGCAAGCAGCGCCGCGCTGCCCGCGCCGATGGCGTCACGTCGTGCCGGCGACGTTGCCAGCTGTTGGGCCAACGCTTCGGCCGCGATGCGGTAGTCCTCAACCAGCGGCGGAGTCACGACGCGGCGGCGCTGATCGGTGTCGAATCGCCCATCCGGCGCGTCAGTCGTGAAGTTTTCCGACGAGCCGGGCAACGCCTCGAGCCGCAGCACATCGTGAGCGGCATTCTCCCATTGAACCCGGGTGAGGCGGAGAAACCGACTCGTGGTGCCAGCCTCGGGCGCGCCGCCTGGCGCCCCAGCGCCTGCCTGGCCCGCGTTGGCTCCTGCACTTGAGCCCGCCCCGCCGGCGCGTCCAGGACCACCGGGACTCTGTTCGCCCTGCAAGCTCGCCGTACACGCGAGTGCACCGGTGGCGCACAATGACAGTCCCAGCGCGAAAAGCAGGTGGCTGCGCCAAAGCATGCCCCCTAGAGATCACGACCACGAGAATTGGGTTCACAGGCCCGCAGCTCACTCACCGTCCCTCGCACGCGTAGGCGCGTTCAAAGCTGCAGTCCACGTCGTTCCAGCCCACCTTTCGGAACATGTAGGCGCAGTCTTCACCGGCCGTCGACATCGACCCGTCATTGGCTGGCTCGCCCACGATCCAATGCGAATACGCCGCCTTTGGGATCTGGCCGTGATCCCAAAACACCCGCCCGTCTGCCCAGGTCCACACCGATTCTGCGTCGAGATCCGTGGCGCCTATCCAAAAATTGGCCGTGCCATGCTGGTAGGCAAATTCGGTCAGCCCAAGCTCTTCTTGTTCGGAGTCGAGGATCACCAGGGTGCCGCCCCAGGCGGCGCACGCGGCAGCCGCTTCAGCATAATTTTCCAGCGACGCGCAGACCCGATAGGCCACACCGTTCGCCCTGGTATCGACGCAATCCCTGGTGGCCTGGCTGGCTCCAGCGAACCCAGAAGCGTCTGCCGAATCGTCACTAGCCACCGGATCGAACGCGTGGCTGCAAGCCAACTGGCCCGCGAGCACCAACGCCAAAATCACGCGCCCAGTCACCAACACTCCGCCGAGCCTACCAGCAGCCGCCGCGACGGTTGGCACAAAAACTGGCGCTCGTGCACACTGAACATTGCTGTCCTCTCCCTCGCGCTCCGACACCAATGTTCGCCCCATCTCGTTTCGCGGCGAGACAGAGGAGCTCGTGCGCGCCCTTCAGGCGGGTCACCCGGGGGCGCCCGCGGTGCTGTTCGAGCGCTACGGCAAAGGCCTGCTCTCAATGCTCAGGCACTTGGTGGGCAGCCATGCCGACGCGCTCGACTTGCTGCAGGAGAGCCTGCTCCTCGCCCTGCGCGAGATCCGAGCCCTGCGCGACCCGGGGTCGCTCGAAAGCTGGCTCAAGGGCTTGGCAGCCCGAACGGCCTTCGCCTTCCTCCGCAAACGAAAGCGACGCGGCCGGCTCGCGGCGCTCGGTCTGGCCTCGCCCCCCCCCGCGCTCCAGCCACCGGTCGAGGCCGTGGTGGCGCTCCGGGCGCTCTACCGCGTGCTCGGCGAGTTGCCCGCCGAAGAGCAAGTCGCCTTTTCGCTGCGCCACCTCGACGGCCTGACGGTGGGCGAAGCCGCCGAAATCGCCGGACAAGCGCTATCGACCTTCAAACGCCGGCTCGCCCGCGCGGAGAGTCGCGTAAATGAGCGCGCGCGAGCGGAAGCAGAT
>JANNWK010000974.1:0-8282 GCA_031408355.1 Myxococcales bacterium | reverse complement strand
CCCGCTGCACGATGCCGCTTCTGGCGCGCGTGCCCGTCCAGGCCGTCAGCGTGGTGTCACCGGCAAGCGCGCGCCCCGAGGTGCTGACGCTGCGCCTGGCCGAACCAGCCAAGGGCGAGAGCATCGGCGTGGAAGAGGACTCAACGGATCGCGACGGGGATGGCCGCGACGACGTTCGTTTCTCCTTCACCCTGACCGGACCCGACGGCGCCAAGGCCAGCGCGGACTTGACCTTCCTCGACCGGGCCGCTGGCGTCTCGCGCGACGCCGCTGAGCCTCGGGCCTCGCTGCTCAGCGCAGCCAAGGCGCTGCTGGCCAAGGCCGGTAGCGGCGCGGCGGGCGCGACGGTCCTCGGAGAGATCGACGCCACCCGGCGCCTGCTGGGCACGCTGTGCGCGGAGAGCGAAACCCCACGTATCTTCGACGGCGAGGGTAGTCCGATTCGCTGCGGTGAGCTCGGCCCAATCGTCGATCTCTTGGCGCGAGCCGAGGTGCTTGGGCGGCTCGCCAAGAAGGACACTTTGGGCGCCGTCGCGGTGCTGTCGCGCGCCGACTGGTACTTCAAGCGCCTGTCAGCGGACGCGGAGAAGGCCATCTCGAAGGAGCTCACGAAGCGACTGCTCGCGGTAAGTCCCGAGGCGCTCACACTCGGCGCCCGACCCAGGGCCGGGTCGGGACCGCGTTGGAGCCCGCTGTGGTTCGAAGCCGACGGGGCCCTGCTAGTCGCCACGGACGCCGGCGTCGTGCGCGCGTCTCGAGACGGCGCAACGGAGCTCGCCCTGGATCCTGATGCGGGTAACGCCGCGGCCTGGCCCTCTGAGGTGCTCGATCCAAGCGGGCGAAAACTGAGCGCCTCGGTGTGTGCCTGCGACTCATCCGAAGTACAGCTGGGAGTGACCGATTCGACAGGGACGGCCCTCCCGGGTATCCCGACGCTCGTGCTCGCGCCGCGGCCGGGAGGTTGCAAGAAGCGGTTTGTTTGCCCTGATCCTGCGCCGATCTCGGCGGCCGCCGAGGGCTTCAGCGCGCTTTTCGCAGGCAGCCTGGTGCAACCAGCAGCAGGCACCCCGCCTAGCCTCCCGAGTCCGGGCTCCGCCCGCTCACCCGATGGGAAGTGGCTGGTGATGACAAGCCCTCTCGGACTCGTGGTGACAGGTCAGACGCAGGAGCTGTGGAAGCTCGCCGCACCCGCGCTGAAGGCAGCGACGGACTGCGTCGTCGCGAGCGATCGAACCGCGGTGGCCTGCGTCTCCGAAGGCCGGGCGATTCTCTTCAAAAGGCCCTAGCCCACCCGCGCCGGTCTAGGCGGTGGGGGCCTTGGCGCGCTCGATGTAGGCCCGGGTGCGCGTGTCGATCTTGATCCACTCTCCCTCACACACGAAGAGCGGAACCGGCACGGTCGCGCCGGTCGTGATCTTGGCGGGCTTCAGTACGTTGGTGGCCGTATCGCCGCGCGCTCCCGGCTCTGTCTCGGCGATCTGCGCCACAATGTGGGCGGGCAGCGAGATCGACACTGGATTGCCGTTGTAGATGGTGACGACGACGTCGATGCCGTCCATCAAAAAGCCCGCGTCGTCGCCGACCACATCGCGGTGCACGCTCACCTGTTCACCGGTCTTGGCCTGCATGAACACGTACATCTCACCCTCCGGGTAGATGTATTGAAGCGTGCGGTCTTCGACGTCCGCCGGCTCGAAGCGCTCGCCAGAACGGATGTTGCGCTCGATGGTGCCGCCCGAGAGCATGTTGCGCATCTTGGTGCGCGTGAAGGCTTGACCCTTGCCGGGCTTGACGAACTGAAATTCGGTGACGACGTAGGGGTTGCCGTCCATCATCAACTTCAGGCCTTTGCGGATGTCGCTGGTATCCATCGGGTCGTCCTCGCTACTGGGCCGGGCCGGCCCAACGGGGCTCCTTTACATGACGATCCGCGCATGTGCAAGCCACAGGCCCGAGGATCCCTCGATTCACCGGGCCGACTGAGGACCAGCCAGCAACCCGGCTTTTGGCACGGGTAGCGCGATCGAGGGCGAGTGACGCTACTATCCTCCCCCCATGGACGAGTACGAGCTCGAACAGGTGAAGCGCGAGATCGTGGAGAGCCGAGCTCTAACGATCAAGACGAACAACCTGGTCAACGCGCTTTCAGCGGACTTGAAGAGCATCTCCAAGCGCCAGCAAGGCTCCGAGCGGCGCGTGCTCGTGACCAGCGCCACCGCCTACGTCGTCACGATCGCCGTCATTCTGGTGTTCGTGAAGCTGGCCTGGGACATCCGCATCGAAACCGTGCGCGGAGAGAACCGAGAGACGCGCGACCAGCTTGAGCAGGCACAGAAGGAACAGAAGCTCCTGCAAACGCGGGAAGAAGCCCGGAACTCGGCCGCGCGTCAAGCCGCGGAATTTCACCAGTTTGCCATCCAGAACAAGCGCCGTGAGTTGATCGATGGCTATGCCGCGGTGAGCCGACTCGACCTATCGCCGACGGAGCGGGCGGTGTTCGAAGGCGCCGTGGAGCGAGCCAAGAACGAACTCTCACTGATCGCGTACCAAACCGGCGTGGACCACTCACGCATGGCGCGCTGGCACGAGGCGCAACAGGCACTCCGCGAGTCGCTCCAATACAAGAGCGACGCCGCCCACAGCCCACAAGCCAACTATCAGCTGGCTCGCGCCCTGATATCGCTGGGGCTCCACCGCGAGGCCATCCCGCTGCTGATGCAGCTCGCGGAAGCCTCCGCCGACAAGGAGGTGATGGATGAGGCGACGCTGACGCTCGCTCACGCTCAGCTGGAGATTCAAGCCTGGAACGACGCGAAGTCGACGCTGCGCAGCTTCATTCGCCGCTTCCCCACCAGCGCTCACATCAATGAGGCCAAGGGAAAGCTCGCGGAAGTCTCGCTCTATCACTAGAGCCAAGGGGCTCACCGCCTGGTGGGGTCGTTGTCTATCAGCACAAAAAGCGGCGCGTTCCAGAAGCCCGGCTTGAGCACCCGCGGGCTCGGACCGACCAGCGCCAAGCTGTAGTTGCGACCGTTCTCGAGCGCCGAGACACCCGCTCGCTCGCCCAACGAAGCCCAATCCTCTTTGAAGAGCACGTCGGCCTCGGCGACGGCCTGAACGCCATGGGCGCGAGCGCTGAAGCCAAGCTCGTCGCTGCCAAAACGAACGTCGGCCGGGCGGGGCTCGATACCACCGAACGTGAGGTCGCTGGCGAAGGCGAGTGGCAAGCGGCTGGCGCCGCCGGCGATCCGCAGGTCGAGAGCGCCCGCAGCCAGCGAGCCCTGCACGCCCTGCAGGCCCACCTTGTCGAACCGGGATTGCCGCGACAGCTTGACCACGACGGGTCGAAGCGTCGACGCCTTCGGCGTATACTCCTCCCCGCACACGGCCGTTTCGAGCGGGTCGGAAAATGCGGCACCCCCCAGACAACCACTCAACACCAGCAGCACGCTGCGCCCCTGAGCAAACGTGCCAGCTGGCAATAGTGGTAGCGCGCGTGCGCGCAGCTCGGGCAACTCAAGCTGGGGTGGCGGCTCGGCTTGGCCCGGCTCGCCGGCAGCCCCCGCCTGGCCTCCAGCGCCCTGACCCGCCGAGCCGTCGGGGTCTTCCACCGGTGTGACGCGGGCCTCCTCCGCCTCGGCCAACGCCACCGCCGCCTCGCAGTCGAGCCCTTCAATGAGCGACAACGTGCCCGCGATAACCCAGGCCTCGATCGCGTCCTCGGCGAAAGAAACGCCGTCGAGTTCAGTGACGACCACGGTCGCGCCGTAGCTGAGTTCCGGGCTGGGCGTGCCCAGCAGTACCGGCGCGTCGCCAACGCCCGGTGCGCTCGCGAAGCAGAGCGCCACGCTGGATGCGTCGACGACTCCGTTCACCAGCGTGACGACGTCATCACCGGGCGGTTCTGTATCGGGATTCACGGCGGCCCCGCCCTGAGCGGCCGTGCCAGCCGTGGTAGCGAAACCGGCCGTCGCCGAAGCCCCCGAGCGGCCACCCTGCCCGCCGCTCGCAGCGCGGGGCTGCCGCGCCAGGGCGTCGTGATCCGTGGTGCAAGCGCCCGCCGCCACGCACGGCATGACAAAAACCAGCGAGAGCAAGCCGAACGGTCGCGTGAACATGGCCGAGACCGAACATAGCGCGCAACGCCGGGCGACGCACGCTAGCGAGGCTGGGCTTCCGGAGTGAGCAGCGCATGCGCGTGCTCAAGCGGGCCGTGACCGCGACCGAGACCCGGCGCGCAGCGAATCGCCTGCACCACGAAGTCGCGAGCCCTCGCCACGGAGCTTTGCAGCGTGAGGCCCTCGGCCACGCCGGCCGCGATGGCCGAGGCGAGCGTGCAGCCCGTGCCATGGGTAGAACGAGAGCTGATGCGGGGCCCTTCGAAACGGTGCTCGGCGCCGTCCGCGGTGCGCAACAGATCCACCACCGTATCGCCTTCCAGGTGCCCCCCTTTTAGCAGTACCGCGCTGGGACCGAGCGCCAAGATGGCGTCTGCGGCCCGCCCCAGGTCGTCGGCGCTCCGGATCTTGAGACCCGTCAGCGCCTCCGCCTCGGGCACGTTGGGCGTCAGGAGCGAGGCCAGTGGCAACAACCGAAGCACGAGCGCTTCCTGCGCCGGTCGATCGAGCAGGCTCGCCCCGCCTTTTGCGACCATCACCGGATCGACAATGAGCGGCTTGCCAAAGCCGAAGGACTCGCACACGTCGGCGACCGCCTCGACCACGCCCTTCGAACCCAGCATGCCCAGCTTGATCACGTCCGTCCCGATGTCCGCCAGCACCACGCGCATCTGTAGGGCTACGAAGCGCGGCTCGATCAGCAGAATCTCCTCCACTCCCAGCGTATTCTGCGCCGTGAGCGCGGTGAGCGCCGTCGTGGCGAAGCCGCCGAGCATCGTGATGGTCTTGATGTCGGCCTGAATGCCGGCCCCCCCCCCGGAATCGGAGCCGGCAACCACCAGCACTCGCGGTTTCGAGGACTCTTGTCGCGTCTCCTGCGTCTTGGGCGCCATGCCCGGGTGTTACCACGAGCGCGCGCACCGGGCCCTGCCGCCTGAGCGCCAATTCACCTGGGATCCGGGCCCGCCGAACGTGGCGCTAGGCTCGGGTCGGGCTTGCTCGCTATGCTGCCGCACCCCTCCGTGAGCAGGCCTTCCCAGTGAGCGACCCCGCAGCAGAAGGTGCCCACCCGCTCGTCGGCAAGACGCTGGGCGTGGGCTACCGGCTTGAGGCTCTGATCGGCCAGGGATCCATGGGTGCGGTGTTCCGAGCGCGCAATCCGACGGGCGGCGAGGTAGCGGTCAAGACGCTGGGCGCGGAGCAAATGGGCGGCGAGATCTCACAGCGCTTCCTGCGCGAAAGTGAGCTGGTGCGCCAACTCAAACACCCGCACGTGGTGCGCACCCTCGACGCGGGCGTGGATCCCAATAACGGCCTGCTGTTCCTGGTCATGCCGCTCCTTCACGGGCGCGACCTGGATCGCGTGCTCGAGGAGCTCGGCGCGCTGCAGCCAGAGAGCGCGGTGCGCATCGCGCTGCAGGCTGCCCGAGGGCTGGGCGCCGCCCACCGCATCGGCATCGTTCATCGCGACGTCAAGCCTGGCAACCTGATCCTGGACGAAGAGGGCGGGGAAATCATCGTGCGCGTGTGCGACTTCGGCATCGCCAAACAGATGGGCGGAGCCGAGGCGCTCACCACCACCGGTAGCCAACTGGGAACCCCGGACTACGTTTCGCCTGAGCAGCTGACGAGCAGCAAACACGTGGACGACCGCGCCGATGTCTGGAGCCTCGGCGCCACGCTCTACCAAATGCTCTGCGGGGCGGCTCCGTTCGCCCACATCGAGTCGGTTTTTGACCTCATTTCAGCGATTTTGACGGAAGACGTCCCGCACCTTCAAGATCGCGCGCCCTGGCTGGATGGCTCGCTGTCCTTGGTCGTGCACAAGGCGCTCATGCGCGACCCGAACCAGCGCTGGGCCACCGTGGAGGATTTCGCCGATGCGCTCCGCCCGTTCGCCGGCGGGGACGAGCTGCTCGACCTCTCCCGCATCCAGGCGGTCTCCGCCGAGACGCGCAACACGCTCGCCCCTCGCGCCGACCTGAAGGACGCCGCAACCCAGACCTCGCAGCCACCCGCCGCGGTGGAAACGGACGAGCTCGGCCTGATCGGTAAGAACCTGGATGGCCGCTACCTGGTGAAGCGGCTGATCGGTCGTGGCGGAATGGGCAACGTCTACGAGGTGACCTCGAGCAGCGGCGAGAGCTTGGCCGCCAAGGTGGTCTCCGCCGGGACTCACGGCGCCAACCCCTCCACGCTGCAGCGTTTCGCACGCGAGGCCAAGGCGTCGAGCGCCATCAGCAGCGTCAACGTGGTGCGCACGATCGACGCCGGTTGTGATGAGTCCCTGGGTTTCCCGTACATCATCATGGAGCTCTTGAACGGCGTGGACCTCTCAAGCGTGCTCAAACGAGAAGGCGCGCTCTCGCCCGAGGTGGCCGTGCGACTCGTGGTGCAGGCAGCCCGCGGCGTGGCGGCCGCGCACGCGCGCGGCGTCGTGCACCGCGACATCAAGCCCGCCAATCTGTTTTTGCAGGAAGACCCGAAAACCGCAGAAATTACGGTAAAGGTCTGCGACTTCGGGGTCGCCAAGCGCACCGGCGCGCTGGGCATCAGCTCCGGGGCCAGTCACATGAGCCTCACGCGCTCCGGCGGCATGCTGGGCTCGCCCATGTACATGTCACCCGAGCAGGCCAGGAACGCCAAGGCCGTCGACCCCCGCACCGATGTCTGGAGTCTTTCCGTCGTGCTCTGGGAGGCGTTGTCGGGCGAGCGGCTCTGGGGCGGACAAAGCTCGCTGGGCGAGCTGATCGTGGCGATTTGCACCCAGCCGATCCAGCGCTTGGAGACGGTGGCGCCCTGGGTGCCGCGCGAGCTTTCGCGCGTCGTGCATCGGGGCCTGGAGCGCGACCCGCTCAAGCGTACCCCGAGCGTGAACGACCTACTCGAACAGCTCGACCTATTCGCCGGCGGTTCCGACCGCATCCTGGCAAGCCAGCTGCGCGGCTTAAGCGACGAGCAGCGGGGCGACCTGGCGCTGAAGGTGAGTTTGTCCGACTCGGCCACGCGCCGCATCGCCGCTCTGGGCAAGGATCTAGGTCGCCAGGCGCACGCCAACGATCTGGGCAAGCTCTCGACCCTGGGAGGCGGCGGCCACGAACGCGCCGTGGAGCGCGCCAGAGGCGGCGGCAAAGCCACCCTGGTGGGCGTTGCGCTCCTATCGGCCACGCTCGCTGGCGGTTTGGCTTATTTCCTGGGTCGGGGACGGAGCGTCGACCCGGCGGTCTCGGGCGCTACGCCCAGCCGCACCGCCCTGAACGTGCGCGTTCAAGTCGCTCCCGAAGGCGTGAACGTCACGACGCGGGACGGCGCCGTGCCGATCTCGGGCGGCGAAATCATTCTGCGCGGCGCTCCCGGCGAAACGCTCGAGGTTGCGCTGGACCACGCCGGCCTCAGCCGCAAGTTCTCCGTTTCAATCGGAGGAGACGGCCTCGCGAAGCCCAGCCGGCTCGTCCTCACACCGTAAGAGGTGTGGGAGCGGGGCGCGCATGGGCCCAAGCGTCAAGGCATAACCCAGGAGGGTGGCTGGGCCTGCCCACGCATCGCCGATGCATTTTGGGCGCCAATTTGTCGTTCAGATCGACTAAAGAGATAGCGTGGCCCCCCGAACGCCACGTGGAGATACTTGATGGGGCCGATGCTCAGGATCCTACAGGCAATGATGTTGTTGGTCGCGCTCGCTTGGAGCGCGTCCGCCCTGGCGGAGTTCAAGAAAGCGATAGCGCACAAGCCGCCGACGGGTTGTCCGAATGGCAGCTTCTGGGACCCGCGCAATGGCGGAGAGTGCTGGAGTTGCGGCAGCCGATCGCGCAGCATCTGGCCTGTAACCAGCGACAAAGCGTGCTTTACGCCCGCGAGAGAAGAGCTGAGCCGAGCGACGCGCGGCAGCGATTTGGGCTGCAGTTCCGGTTCCGTCGATCTGGGGAAGAATGTGTGTTGGAGTTGCCCAAGCGACTACAATCGCTCGGTCTTTGCGGTCGATACCAACAAAGCTTGCCACGTCCCCTCGAGCGAAACGCTCAAGAGCGCGAAGCATCTGCGGGACAACACGTCCGTCGGACAAGACTGCCCCAAGGGTTGGTTTTGGGACAGCAAGCAGTACAGTAGTCATAGCCTGCCGCGCAGCGCGATGGGGGCGTGCTGGGACTGCTCGGACGGTTACTC
>JANNWK010000973.1:0-3361 GCA_031408355.1 Myxococcales bacterium | reverse complement strand
GGCGACGACGACGTCTGGGTCTACATCAATGGGCGACTGGCCGTGGACCTCGGCGGCCTGCACACGCCGTTGAACGGTCAGGTCGTGCTGGGCGACGACGGCAACGGCAACGCCGGCAACGACAGCGGCTGTTCGTCGCATGGCGGCGCTCTCCCCAACCCGACCGGCGGCTGCTACAGCGCGGCCGAGCAGACCAACAATCTGGACGAGCGCTTCGGGCTGACCAAGGGCGGCGTCTACGAGATCGTCCTGTTCCACGCTGAGCGCCACGCCAGCGGTTCCAATTTCAAGCTCACGCTGGCCGGCTTCCTCGCGCCTCGCTCGTTCTGCGAGCCGACCTGCGGCGACGGCCTGGTGAAGGGCGACGAACAGTGTGACGACGGCGGCGCCAATTCGAACACGGTGGCGGGCGCCTGCAACACCAGCTGCACGGCTCGCTCGTTCTGCGGTGACGGCACCAAGCAGATCGGCGAATTCTGCGACAACGGCACAAATATTGATCTCTACCGGACGGCCGCTACGCCCGTGACCGCCTGCGCGCCAGGCTGCAACGCCCTGGCGAGCTGCGGTGACGCGCTGCTCCAAGCCGCCTTCGAAGACTGCGACAAGGGCGGCGCCAATAGCGACCTCAGCTACGGCGCGACCAGCTGCAAGACCAACTGCAAGCTGGGCGGCTACTGCGGCGACGGCGCGAAAAACGGCCCCGAAGGCTGCGATCTTGGCGCCAATAACGGCAAGACGTACGGCCCGAACTCGTGCGGCTACGACTGCAAGCCAGGCGCGCGCTGCGGCGACAGCATCCGCAACGGCGCTGAGGAGTGCGATGACGGCGCCGACAACGGCAGCGCCGGCTCGAACTGCGACGCCAGTTGCAACAAGAAGCCCTACTGCGGCGACGGCGTGAAGAATGGCGCCGAGCTCTGCGACTACGGCCAGTTCGCTTCCGACACGGCGTACGGCGGCTGCACCGACATCTGCATCTTCGGCCCGCTGTGTGGCGACGGTCAGCTCAACACGCCGTTCGAGGAATGCGACGATGGCACCCTGGCCAACACGGGCGGCTACGACGGTTGCACCAATAAGTGCGATCTGGGCCCGAGCTGCGGGGATGCGGTGTTGCAGAGCATCGAAGGTGAAGCGTGTGACAACGGCTTCAACGACGACATCTACAAGGAGAACGAAAGCTCGTGCGGCGTGGGTTGTACCCCACCGCCTGCCTGTGGCGACGCCATCGTGCAGGCGGGCTTCGAGCTCTGCGACGCCGGCCAGGACAACAACGACAGCACCTATGAAGGTTGCTCGAACAGCTGCGATTGGGGCCCGTACTGCGGCGACGCCAGCATTGACCCTCAAGGTGGCGAGGTTTGCGACGACGGCCTCGACAACGTGTCGTACGCGGCCGTTGAAGGTGGTTGCAGCTACGATTGCCAGCCGGCGCCGTTCTGCGGCGACGCAACGCGCAACGGCCCCGAGCAGTGTGATCTGGGAGCCGCCGGGAATACCGGCGACTACGGAGCCTGCAACGCGGATTGCTCGCTTGCGCCGCGCTGCGGCGACAACGCCAAGCAGGGCGCCGAGGAGTGCGACGATGGTCCCGCTGGGAGCACGACCTGCACCATCGGCTGCAAACGCCGCTCGGTCGCCAAATAGGCGCGTCCGTCGGGAGCGGTAGCTAGCGTCAGCAGCGGGCGTCCCTTGAGTGGGCGCCCGCCGCCGCGCGACTTCCTCGGGTTTGCCAGGCCGCAGCGGGGGTGCGACAGTGCCGCTGGATGCGGATTGCCCTGCTCTACCCGCCGCCTTGGAAGATCCCCGCACGGGGTGAGGCTCGCCTTCCGTCAGCTGAAGGAGGCCCACCCTCGGACTACCAAGAGGGCGACTTGGACGCGGATTTCTTCCAGACGCCCTATGGGCTCTTGAGCCTGGCGGCGCAGGCCCTGCGCGCAGGGCATCAGGTCAAGGTCTTCAACCTTTCGGGGTTTGCCTGGAGCCGCGTGGAAGAGGTGCTGGCGGCGCTCGAGGCGGACGTCTTCGCGCTCTCATGCTGGACGGCCAACCGTCGCGGCGTGGGCCTCAGCGTGCGAGAGCTCCGCCGCCTCCACCCCAAAGCGCACATCGTGGTGGGCGGGCCGCACGCCACGCCGCTCCCGCGCGAGGTGATGCAGCACTACCCGGAGATCGACACGCTGTGCGTGGGCGAGAGCGACGCCAGCTTCATGGAGCTGGTCGACCGGCTAGCTGAGGGCGGTTCCAGCAAGGGCGTCGCCGGCACCTGGTACCGCGAGGGCAAGGACGTGGTGCAGGCTACTTCGCGCGACTCGATTCGGGACTTGGACACGTTGGCGTCGCCCCACGAATACTTCGACACTCACATCTTCATGACCTCGCGGGGCTGTCCGTGGGCCTGCACGTTCTGCGGCGCTGAGAGCAGCTGGGGGCGGGGTTTCCGCGGACAGTCCGTGCCCTACGTGCTCGATGCGCTTGAGCATGCCATCCGGCGCTCCCGCGTGAAGATGCTGCAAATCAAGGACGACACGTTCACCACCAACAAGAAGCGCGTGCTCGAGCTCTGTCGCGGCATCCGCGAGCGCAAGCTCAACTTCCTTTGGAGCTGTGATACGCGCGTCGACGTCCTGAGCGAAGAGCTATTGTACGAAATGCGCTTGGCCGGCTGTCAGCGGCTCAGTCTGGGGGTGGAGACGGGCTCGCCCAGCATTCTCGAGAAGATCCATAAAAACATCACGGTCGACGAGATCATCGCGGCCGCCGAGATGGCCAAGAAGTACGGCGTGCACGTGCGCTTCTACATGATGCTCGGTAACCGCGGGGAGACAGCCGAGACCTTCCGCGAAACCTTGGCGTTTCTGGAGCGCGCCAAGCCGCATCAGTACATTTTTTCGTGCCTTTCGGTTTTCCCTGGAACGCATGATTTTCAAGACGCCGAGCGCGCCGGTTGGCTCAACCGCGAGCGCTACTTCACGGAGGAGTTTCAGGAGCTGAAGGTGCCGTTCGACGCCTCCGAGGCCGACACGGCTCTGATGAATGCCTGGTTCGCCGAGAACAAAGGCCTGCAAGAGGGCTACTTGGAAGGGGTGGAAGAGTGCCGCGACATCCTGAGCCGGCTGGGCGAGCACGCGCCGGCCGAGCTGGATTTGGCCGGCGCCTATTTTCGGGAGGGTGAGCTCAAGCTCGCAGAGGAGCACGCGCAGAGGGCTATCGAGCTGGGTCACCCAACGCCGGGCCTGGCCTGGAACTACCTCGGGTGCATCGCGCAGCTGCGCGGCGACGTTCCGGGCATGCAAGCGCACTTTCTCAGCGCCGCTCGCGCGGATCCGCAGCATGAGGTTTTGATCAACAACGTGCA
>JANNWK010000972.1:0-6188 GCA_031408355.1 Myxococcales bacterium | reverse complement strand
CCTCGACCTCAGAACCACGGATAAACCTCAGCAAGACACGGCAATGCTGGGCGTCCCCCGCCCAGGCCACCTCCAAGGCTGGCCTGCCTGCCGAAGCGGCGGCGAACGCCGGCCTACCCAGGCGCGCCGAGAGCTCGGCGTTGAACTCAGCGGCGGTGCTGGGCGCGAGCGCGAGCGGGTCTGTCCAGACGAGCGCAAGCTCAAGCTGCGGCTGGGTCTCGGCTCGCCCGACGCCAGGACCCAAGCCCAAAAGCACGATCACACCCAGGCTCAGCCGCGTGCTCACGCGGCGATCAGTACCACGGCTCGCGGCGCGTCGGGGACTTCGCTCGGGTCGTGCCTTTGCCTCTTACGAAGACCGTGGGTATCGCCCCGGGCTCCGTGAAATGTGATGCCCTTGCCCATGGTACCATATATGGTACCATGCCGTGTGCCGCCAAAGATCCGCGAGCTTGAAGCCTTGCTGCGGCAGGCGGGTTTCAAAAGGCAAGCGTCCAAGGGCTCCCACCGAAAGTGGGTTCATATGTCGGGTAGGCTTCTCATATTGAGCGGAGGCGAAGGCGAAGATGCTAAAAAGTACCAGGAAACCCAAGTCCAAGAGGCACTCCTCGCCGTTGCACACCTCTCCAAGTCCTGACGACTATCAGATGGTGTTAGCCTGGTCAGACGCTGATCAGTGTTACCTAGTGACCCTTCCCGCCTGGCAGAACGCACGCACGCACGGCGCCACTCCAGAAGCGGCGGTACGCAATGCACGTGAAGTCTTGGTTCTCCTCATCAAGAGTGCCAGGGCCCATGGGGAACTCATTCCTCCGCGTGAACGCGCTCATTCTGGAAACTTGAGGTTGCGCCTTCCAGTGTCTCTCCACGGAAGGCTCGCCCGAGAAGCTGAACGCGAAGGCGTTAGCCTCAATCAGTGGATCGTAGCGAGGCTTGCAGGATAAGCGTCGCGGCGAGGCTCCAAAGAGCTTGAACGATAGCTCGGGCTCGGGAGCTCGTGGCGTCTCGCTGCCGGTGAGACGCGTTCGTGACCGCTCGTCGGCGCTCAGGCAGCCAGGCAGCACCCAAACCGGAGCCAGCCGGGCCGTTGACGCTCGGCCGGGCTGGTTTTGTCGTGTGATTGCGGTCCGCCGAGCGTGACCGTCGCCGCCCGGAGCCTCCGGCCGTCGTCGGCCCAAGAACGCCAAATTAGTTCATTTTACAATTCGTTTATGATCCTTTATGATGCCTTTCGATTGAATCTGACCGGCGCGCTCGTCCCCTCATCCCGGTCTCGCGCCCGCTGAATCGAACGGAGAGCACCTAGATGGAGATTTCAAGCACTCGCGGCAAACTGATGTTCGGCAGTTTCCTCACGCTGATCGCGGCCGGTATGGGCTTCGCAATTCGCGCGGGCCTGCTGCGGATCTGGGGTGAAAAGTTCGGCTTCACGCAGACCGAGCTGGGAACGATCACCGGTGGCGGCATTGTCGGGTTCGGCGTCATGCTGATGCTCGCCAGCCAGTTCACCGACCGCTTGGGCTACAAGACGATGCTCTCGCTGGGGTTCGCGCTGCACCTGCTGTCCTTGGTCGTTACGTTGGCCGGGTCGTACGTGTACGAGGTTGCCGGCAAGGGAGCCACGTTCCAGTGCCTGTATTGGGGCATGTTCATGTTTGCGATCGGCAACGGCTTCTGTGAGACCGCCATCAATCCGCTCGTCGCGAACCTCTACCCCGAGCGTAAGACGCACTATCTCAATATCTTGCATGCCGGTTGGCCTGGAGGGCTCATCGCCGGCGGCCTGGTTGCCAAGGCGCTGATAGGCAACGTGGCTTGGGAAGTGCCGGTGGCGTTGTGCGCGGTACCCACGCTTTGGTACGGATCCATCGTCGTCAAGAACGCCTTTCCGAAGTCCGAGGCGGCAAAGGCCGGCATCAGCTACGGAGAGATGTTGAAGGAGTTCGCGTCGCCCATCTTGCTTCTGCTTCTGGTGCTGCAAGCTTGCGTGGGCTACGTCGAGCTCGGCACCGACAGCTGGATCGCGAACATCACCGACTCGATCCTGACGGGCCAGGGCCTCTACCTGTTCGTCTATGCCTCGGGCATCATGTTCGTGCTGCGCTTCTTCGCCGGTCCCATCGTGGAGAAGATCAGCCCCGTCGGGCTTCTGTGCGGCAGCACCGTGCTTGGGGCTATCGGCCTGTGGATGCTCGGTTCGTTTCAGACTGCCGGTATGCTTTGGCTCGCCGTCACCATCTATGGTCTTGGCAAGACCTTCTTGTGGCCCACCATGCTGGGCATCGTGGGCGAGCGCTTCCCGCGCGGCGGCGCGGTGACCATGGGTACCGTCGGCGCCGTGGCTGCTTTCTCGGCAGGGTTTCTGGGTGGCCCGGGCATTGGCTACAAGCAGGACCTCGAGGCGAGCGCTCACCTGCAGGCGGAGGCGGCCGGCACCTACGAGCGCTACTCCGCTCCCCAGGAAAGTCAGTTTCTGTTCTTCCCGCCGGTGAAGGGGTTAGACGCCAAGAAGGTGGGTGTGCTGCTCGATTCGACTCCCGCGAGCACGCTCAACAGCGACTTTCAGATCGCCACGAAGCGCAAGGACGTGCCCGCCGATCTGGCGGAACTGAAGGGCTGGTGGGACACCACCGGGGACGTCCACAAGGACACCGATCGCGCGCCGCTCGCAAGAGCTCGCGTGGCGGGCGGGCAGCTCGCGCTCAAGCAAACCGCTTGGGTACCGGTCGGGATGTTCCTCGGCTACTTGTTTCTGGTGCTGTACTTCAGGGCGCGCGGTGGCTACCGCACCGCCAGACTCGACGGCGGCGAGTCCAACGAACGCTCGCAGTGAGGCGCCTCGGGCTGGCTTTTTTTGGTGGCAGAACTCTGCTACCCTTCGGCCGGATGACGCCCCGCCCCTTCTCGCTTCGTCCTGGGCAGCCCCCCGCCGTTGGGGAGCTCCCCGCTGATCTGTGGCGCGCGTTGGCTGACGTGGTGCTTGAGACCACCATTTCCGGCGTATGGCTGATAGACAGTCAGCAGCGCACGACCTACGTCAACGAGCACATGGCTGCCATGCTGGGCTGGCCCGCCAGCGACATGATCGGTAGCGATTTGCTTTCGTTCATGGACGACGAGGGCCGGGAGATCTGCAACCGCAATCTGGCGCGCCGGAAGTCCGGGATTTCCGAGCAGCACGAGTTCAAGTTCATTCGCAAGGATGGCTCGGCGGTGTGGGCGCTCCTAGCTACCAATCCCGTCTACGATCAGCAGGGCAAGTACGCGGGCGCGCTGGCGCTGGCCGATGATATTACTGAGAGCAAGCTGCGGGCGCTGGCTGTTGAAAGCGAGCTCGACGCACTCCGCGCGCGCGCTTGGCGCAGCGAGCGCGCCACGCTCCCGCCCGACTGTGTGCTCGCCCCCACGGAACTTCGAGCGCGTTTGATCGCAGAGTGTGCCCGCGCTCTGCGTCGCAAGCCACGCAGCTCATTGCTCGCGATTGGCGCCTCCGGGCATCCTCGTCCGGCTTCGGACGCCGCGGAGGCCATGCTCCAGCAGGTGCTGGTCGGTCTGCACACGCCGGGGGCCACGGGCAAGGCCCTGCTCAGCGACTGCGATTCAGTGGGCCGTCATGCTCCGGGCGGGCTTCTGGTACTCCTGCCGGAGGTGGGGCTTCGCGAGGCGCACGAGCTGGCCGAGCGGATCCTGGAGCTGCCCAGGCCAGACCGCGCGGTGGGGGTTGTCATCGGGGTGGCCAGCCTCGGTCCGCATGGCGATGAAGCGGACGGGCTCATTCAGGGTGCCCACGACGCCATGGTTCGAGCTGCCTCCACGCGAGCACCTCGCGTGGGGCTGGCTGATTTCGTGTAACGGCGCGCTGGCTCGCCCGATCGGCTGGCCAATGCGGGTACAATGACCGCGCATGCCAGCGTTCCCTCCGCCCCGCACGACCTCGCTCTGCGCGGTAGCGTTGTGGGCCCTAGCGCTTGCGGCATGTGACGCGGCTGGCGGCGAGCGCGGCCTCGACGGGAGCTTGCCCGGATTGCCGGTCCGGACCGGCCTGGCGGGGCGGCTGACCCGAGCGCAGCACGGCAACATCGCGCTCGATGTGCTGGGCGTGCGGTTGACCGAGCAGGAGCTGGCGGCTCCGGGCAGCGGGATCCCCCAAGAAACGCCGAGCACTGGACTCTTTCGTAGCGGCGCGGATGGACAGGCTGCGGCGGACAACTATCCGCTGGCGTTCGGGAAGCTAGCGGCGCTGGTTGCCGCGCGCGTTGACCCGGCGGCGCTCGACTCCGACTTCTCGCAATGTTCAGTGCCGGCTGCGGCATGCCGTGGCGCAGCCGTGGCGCGGCTCGGGCTGCCGCTATTTCGTCGGCCGTTGTCTGAGCGGGAAGTCGAAGCGTTCTCCTCGCTCCACGCCGCGGCGGAAGCGGAGGGGCTCAGCTTCGAGCAGGCCTTGCGGAGTGTGCTCGAGGCCATGCTCCAGTCGCCAGCGTTCGTGTTCCGGCTTGAGCAGGAAACCTCGGCTGCCGCCGGGGAGAAGCGCTACCTGGATGGATTCGAGCTCGCCGCGCGGTTGTCGCTGTTTCTTTGGGAGTCCGCGCCGGACACTGAGCTTTTGGTTCTGGCGGAGACCGGCGCCCTCAGCGGCAGTCCAGCCGCGCTACCAGTCGTGCGTCAGCAGGTGCAGCGCATGTTGGCAGACCCTCGAGCGCGGCGCATGACGCGGGAGTTCATCACGGACTTTGCCGAGGCGGAGCGCGCTGCGTTTGTTGGGGTGACTCCCGCGTTGCGGGCCGCTTTGGCCGAATCTATGGCCGCCTCGTTCGACGCGCATTTGTGGCAGGAAAAGGGGCAAATCAAGGGGCTGTTTACGACCACGCGCCTGAGCATGGACTCGAGCGTGGCCCGACTGATAGGCCTTACGCCTGCGACTGAAGGTCAGCACGTGTATGACGTCTCCGGCTTGCCGGAGCGGGTGGGGTGGCTCACGCATCCGGGCTTTATCGCCGGCGTGGGGGACGCCGAAGTCGGCAAGATCGTCCATCGCGGGATCGCGTTGATGATCAAGTTGATGTGCCGACAACCGGCGCAGCTACCGGAAGGCGTCGCGGCTCTCGCTACCGAGTTCAGTCGGGAGTTTTCGGACCGAACGGAGCGCGAGCGCTCGGAACAACGCCGCTTGATGGCGAAGCCGGTGGCCGAGGGCGGCGGCGACAACCCGGCCTGTTGGGGGTGCCACTCTCAGTTCGAGCCACTGGCCTATGGCTTCGATCGCTTTGATGCCGCTGGGCGCTACGTTGGTGCCTATGACGCCCAAGGCCGCGACCTGCCCATCGATGGCTGGATGACCGATGACCTGAGCGTTGAGGAAGCGGGGCGCGCCCGCTACCGCGACATGACGGAGTTCATGGCGCTGATGGCGGAGTCGGACACGGTTCAGGCCTGCATGGCAGAACACTTCCTGGCGTTCGCGACGGGGCGGGCGAGCAGCGGCGTCGAGAAGGACTTCTCTTTCGGCGTCCATTCGACTCAGCAGCGGGCGGGCGGCACGCTGGGAGCGATGGCCGAAGCGGTCGCGACCAGCGAGTTGTTTCGCGCGCTACAGGCCTCCGCCGCCTCGAACGCAGGGGCGGAAGACTAGGCGCAGCATGAGGAGGTCCATCCACCGAAGAACGCTACTCCGCGGCGCCGGCAGCGTGGCCATCGGCTTGCCCTTTCTGGAAGAGATGAGCGCGCGGTCGTCACACGCGGCCGACGCGAGCATTCCGGAGCGCCTGGTCACGTTGTCCTTCGGGCTGGGGATCCCGGCGCCGCAAGTGGAGCTTCAGTTTGCGGGGCCGCTTGAGCCCCTGCTGCCGTTCCGGAACAAGCTGGCTTGCCTGTCGGGCCTCGACATGAGTCAGGCCCACACCTACGGCAGCGGGACCACGCATTTCAAGACAGGGGACGTGTTGTTCGTCGGCGAACCGCAGAAGAACGAGTACACGGCGGCCGGTCCGTCCCTCGAGCAGCTCATGCTGCGCGCGCTCCACCCCTTGGGTTCCCCAACCCGGATCTCGTCGGCCTCCGCGGGCCTCTGGTTCACCTACGGCGCGCCTTCACGCTACGTGTGCCACTGGAACCACGACGGCAGCCCCGGTCCCGCGCCTGAACGCCGGCCTTCGCGGCTCTTTGCCAGCATTTTCGGCGAGGCGCCGCCG
>JANNWK010000971.1:0-4726 GCA_031408355.1 Myxococcales bacterium | reverse complement strand
GTCGATCCCGCGCGTCACTTCGAGGTCGGCGGAGCCACTTCGCGGAGCAAGACGGAGCTCGGGCCAGCCGGCGGCCTCGCAGCCGGAGGCACCGGGAAGCCGGCAGCGCCGGCTAGAGAGCGGAGAGATCGTCGATCCTTGGGCGCGCTGACCGGCGCGCGCCAGATCAGGCCTGCTTGACAGCAGGCAAAAAGCCCTCAACGCTTGCTGAGTCGTCCAACCGGGGTACGACGGGTAAGCGGTGACGAGTGGCAAAGAAACAGCTCCTTCTGGTTGACGCCGATCCTCGCAGCGTGCGGGTACTCGAAGTAAGCCTGAGGAAATCGGGCTACAGCGTCACGACCGCCAGCGACGGGGTCGACGCGTTGGCGAAAATCGAGGTCTCGGCACCCGACCTGATCCTCAGCGACACCCGGCTGCCGCGTCTGGACGGTTACGAGCTGGTGCGGCGGATGAAGGACCGTCCCGAGTATGCCCACATTCCGGTCGTGTTCCTGACCAGCCAGAAGTCGATCGAGGACAAGATCCGCGGCCTGGAGCTGGGAGTCGAGGACTACCTGACCAAGCCTATCTTCGTGCGGGAGTTGATTGCACGGGTGAACCTACTGCTGGCCCGCCGCACGCAGGAGAGCCTGGCGACGGCGGTCCCGATGAGCCGGCGTACGCGCTTGAGTGGCTCGCTCGAAGATATGGGGGTCGTCGATCTCCTGCAAACCTTCGAGATCAGCCGCAAGACGGGCGTTGGCAGGATCGGCGATGGCCGCCGAGAAGTGCGGATCTACTTCCGCGACGGCAAGGTCGTCGACGCGGAGTTGGGCCGGCTGCGCGGGGAAGAGGCCGTCTACCGTGCGTTGATCTGGAATTCGGGCCATTTCGAGGTCGAGTTCAGTCCCATCGATCGGGAAGACATCATTCCGACCTCGACGCAGGGCTTGCTGATGGAGGGAATGCGCCGCGTGGACGAATGGGGACGCTTGCTCGAGCAGTTGCCCCCGCTCGCCACGGTGTTCGAGGTCGACCACGACCAGCTCGTCGATCGGCTGAACGAGATCCCGGACGACCTGAACGGCATCCTCAAACTATTCGATGGCAAGCGCAGCTTGCTCGATGTGGTCGACGACTCGCCGTTCGAGGACCTATCCACGCTGTCCACCATCACCAAGCTGTTTTTCGAGGGGCTGCTGGTGATTTCCCAGGCGGCGCCGGATGACGACGTCGTCCCGAGCGAGGAACTGCCGCAGACCTCCGGCCGCGCGGAGCGATCTTCGTACTCCCATTTCGACGACGACGTTGTCCCGGAATACCCGAGTGAGCCGCGCCTGCCGACCGCATCGCAGACGCCTTCCTGGCGGCCTTCCGCGCCTCCCTTGGCGTTGGTCGGCTCTTCCCCCGAAGCTGCCAAGGCCGACGACCCCTCGGTGGCACCGGCGACGCTTCCGGGCCTGAGTCCGCTTGGCCAGCTCGAGACGGAAGGGCTCGCTCCGAACGAGCCCCCGTCGCCCAGCGTGCCCGAGCGTTCACGCCCGCGCGTTGTACTGCCGAGTGTGCATGGCGCTGCGACGCCGGTAGTCAGTCCGTTTGAGCTGAGAGGCGGCGGTCACCGCACGCAAGCGGGGCTGGGGCCGCTCGTCCCAACGGAGCTTGTTAGCGTAGCGCCCGATGCGGAGTCGCCGGTGGTCGCGGCAGTTGCCGCGAAGCTGGAGGCGCCGGCATTTGAGGCCAGCGCAGCCCCGCTGGAGCCGTTCTCGCCGATGCCCGAGCAGCAACGTACTTTGGCGGATTCACCGGCGGCTCGCGCTGCGCGGGCCACCGCCATGGCGAGCGCCCCCGCAGACGCAAGCCAGGAGCCGCGACCCCGTCCACCTGCGCCTGGCCACGAGCACAACGTTATTCCGTTTCCGGGGCGCCGCGAGGACGAAGGGCTCGGCGCTCCGGAGTTGACCCGAGCGACGCCAGCCGCCGTTGAGCGAGCAGAGCACGTTGGCTCCCAGACGTTGCAGATGGGCACCGCCCTGCCGCTTGAGCTCGGGCGCGCTGAGCCTGCTGCCCAGCCCGTGCCCCTGCCGGAGGCGGTGCCGCCGGCCCAGGCGCCTTCAGGCGCGCTACGCTCCGGCGGGACGCTGCCGCTTCAATTGGGTACGGCGGCACCCGGCTCGGATCCGCCTGACCCGCGCACCCCGGCGGCGTCGCCCGCTTTTGTCGCGCCCGAGGCTGCGCCGCCCAGCTCGTCCCGCACTCGAGCCCAAGGGCCCCACGATGCGCTGCACGACGACTTTTTCGAGAATGGGGAGCGGGGAAGCTACGACGGCGGCCATGGCGTGCCTGCGCCCCACGCGTTCGAGGAAGAGGATGACGGCGGGCTGGAAGGGGTGCGCGTGATCGTGCGTACTCCCGAACAAGAGGCCCGTCGCACACGCCTGATGCAGATCGTCGGCGTGGTCGTGGGCGTGGTGCTCGGCGTGTTTGTGTTCGCCATGTTGCGCGGCCGTGGCACTGAAGAGCTGAAGCCGGTCCCCGCCGTTCCGGAGCCCGCCGCCGCACAGGGGCTGCCGGCAGCCGTCGAACCACAGCCGCCAGTCGTCGAACCGCCGCCGCCAGTCGTCGAACCACCGCCGGCCGCCGCCAAGCCCGAAAAACCGCTGAAGCCCGGCTCCGCCGAGGGGACCATGTCGGTCGAGCCTCGCCCTCGGACCACTGTTGAGGGGCGTCCGGCGCCGCCCACGCGCGAAGCTCCGTTGCCTCGTGCGCCCGTGGTTCAGCCGCGAACGCCCGCGCCACTGCCCGCGGGCAAGCCGCCAACGGTTTCGTTTCCGGACTGACCTTTAGCTGGCGTTACCGAGCGCGTGCCCGCGCCGCTGCCGCCCGGCGCCGAAATCCGCGCTTCGCTGGTTGCGGCTGCGCCCTGTTTCGCGGCCGTGCGGGTCGCGGGAACGAGCTTGACGCCTTCTGGCGTCGCGCTGGGCGCGTGGACGCGTCGCGTGCCGCCCGCGCAACCAGTGACCGCAATCAGGGAGAATGCCAGGACCATCGAGCCAAAGGGAGCGCGCGAATGCATGAAGCCTCGTTCGCCAATCTAGAAGGCCACGCCTCGCCTGGACCAGTTACCTGCTGCCTTGGGAGGCCCGAGCCTCGCCCAGGAAGCGCCGGATGGCGTCAGCGAGCTCGGCCGGTCGCTCCTCCTGCGGAGCGTGTCCGGCGTCGAGCAGTTCGAAGCGCGCCCCGCGGATCGCTCGAGCCAGCTGCTGTCCGACGGTCGCCGGCAGCAGGCGGTCGCTCCGTCCCCAAACGACCAGGGTGGGCTTGAGGATGCGGCTCGTCTGCGCGGCCACGGGACGCGTGTCCACGGTGGCGCGCAGTGTGGCCAGCGCGCTGCCCCGAGCCGCTGGGCTGTTGAACGACTGGTAGTAGTCATCCAGCCTTTCGCTCGTAATCGTGCTGGGATCGGTCAGAAATACCTTGCGGAAATAGGCCCCAAACAGACGACGACCGAGCAGCTGCTTGAACACCAGGCTGCCAACTAGCGGTACCTGGGCGAGCTTGCCGTACACCCAGGGTCGCGCCGCGTCCGCCAGGGCATCGACCAGCACGAGCTCGGACACGAGCTCCGGGTGTCGCGCCGCGAGCGTCAGCGCAATCGCGCCGCCCAGGCCGGGCCCGACGACGGCGGCGCGACCGAGAGAGAGGCCCGCGTACATGTCGGCGATCGCCCCGGCGAAGGCGTCGACGTCGTAGCCGAAGCGACTCGGCGATGGCTTCTCGCTCAAACCCGACCCGGGCAGATCCGGAGTGATGACGGCGTGGTCGCGGGCCAGGTCGCTCGCGACCCTGTGCCAAGTCGTATGGTCCATGAACGAGCTGTGCAAGAGCACTACCTTGGGTCCACGGCCTCGTTCGACGACTCGCAAGCGCACGCCGCTGGCAGTGACGTCACGGACCGTACCGCAGTCCTCCAACGTTGGCTCGACAGGGCTAGCCATAGGCGGCGGCAGCCTACTTCAATATGTGGGAAGCGCGCATCCGTTCAGTGCGAGGCCCGACTTCCGCGCACTCCCCGCCGCGCCCGCCGCGCCCGCCGCGCCCGCCGCGCGCGACTAGCAAAGTCACGGCTCGGCGTACAAACGCCGGGTTCAGATTGTTTTCGAGGCGCGGTGGCCGCGGGCTCGCTCGTCACCACGTCCGGAACACGCTGATGCTCGTTTTCCGTGTAGTTCCATGTGTGCATGGACGGCGTATCGGCTCCATGGACGACGCCTTAGGTGTGACGAACTATGTCCGCCCTCGAACGCGCTCCAGCATCCATGGAGCTAGTCCAGGATCTCCCCAAATTAAAAGCGATTAAGTCCTTTGGTCGATCCACTGAGTAGAATATATTCCGGCGCACTGAGGGAGCCTGGCCGCCTCGACTGGAGGCCGCCCGCTCCGCCATTCCATGATCGACTCCGAAACGCTGCTCCAGCTCGAGAAGGCCCACGCGGCTGGGCTTAGCTCGGTCGCGATCTTGGACATCTTCGCCCGTCACGACGTGCAGCTGAGCGAGGCGACGCTGCGCAAGTATGTGCAGCTAGGGCTCTTGCCACGCAGCGTTCGGGTCGGCAAGAAGGGCAAGCACCAGGGCTCTCAGGGCATCTATCCCGTGGGCGTGGTTCGCCAGGTGATGCGCATCAAACAGATGATGGCGCAGAGCTATACCATCGAGCAGATCCAGCGCGAGTTCTTGTTTATTCGC
>JANNWK010000970.1:0-6079 GCA_031408355.1 Myxococcales bacterium | reverse complement strand
GAGCGTGCCCGGTTCCTCGGGGTTCGGAAACGGCGTGGTCGGGAAGCCGCCGTCAGGAGCTAGCTGCTCGGGAACTCCGTGCACCGAGGAGAATCCCGCCTCCGCGAGCGCGCGACGAACGGGCGCCCAGCCGACGCCATGAAGTGCGCTGTAGACGATGCGAAGTTCCCGCCCCGCGGCCGCGGGCGGTAAGGCGCGCGCCAGGGCCGCGAAGTAGCGGTCCAAAAGCGCGGGCGAGACGAGCTCGAGCCCGGCAGGTAGCGGCGCGCCGACGGCCAAGCTGACTTCGAGCCGGGGCACCTGGCACGCGGGTGGGGCGAGCGAAATCTCGGCCGCGATGGCCGAGTCCTGCGGCGCCGTGATCTGGACCCCGTTCGAGGCGTAGACCTTGTAGCCGTTGTCTCCTCGAGGGTTGTGACTCGCCGTCACCACAATGGCCGCCAACGCCGAAAGCTCACGCGCCGCGAAGGCGACGAGCGGCGTCGCGATGGCGTCCGGAAAGAGCAAGACCGCGAAACCCGCCGCCAGAAGGACCCCGGCCGAAGCCTCCGCAAACCCGCGACTCGTAGGTCGAGCATCAAAGCCGATGACGACCAGCCCGCGGGGCTGCTGCGCCAGCGTGCGCAGCTGGCGTGCAATGCCACACGCCGTCCGCATCACGACGGCGCGATTCATGCGGCCTGGCCCGGCTCCGACCCGGGCGCGGAGCCCGGCGGTGCCGAACGAGAGCGGCAGCATTCGCTGCGACAGCTCGGCAAAGTCGTGCCGCAGGACCAGATCCGCTAGCTCCGCCTGCGTCTCCGGATCGGGGTCGCCGTCAATCCAAGCCTGGGCCGCTCGGAGCAGTTCCTGCTCGGCGTGGGTCATCCTTGCTTGGCTAGACGTTCCGCTAGGCTTGTGTCGTAGCGGCCTGCAACGAACTCCGGCGCCGCGAGCACGCGCCGCAAGAATGCGAGATTGGTCACGCGCTCAGCCTTCGGTCCAACGAGCCGTACGCGCGTCTCTGCCAGCGCCTCGTCCAGACGCCGAATCGCCTCCGCTCGGTTCTCTCCCACGGCAATGATCTTCGCCAACATGGGATCGTAGTGCGGCGTGACCTCGAAGCCCTCGGCGATGCCAGCGTCCACGCGGATCCCCTGGCCGCTCGGAAAGCGGAGTTCGGTCACCCGCCCCGGCTGGGGGAGAAAGCCCCGGGACGGGTCCTCGGCATAGAGCCGAGCCTCTATGGCGTGACCCGAGCTTTGGGCTGACATCACGGGCTCTGACAGCGCCTGGCCCGACGCGACGCGCAGTTGCTGTTCCACCAGATCGAGGCCCGTCACGGCTTCGGTCACCGGGTGTTCGACCTGCAGTCGCGCGTTGACCTCCAGGAAGAACAACTCCCCTACCGCGTTCGCCACGAACTCGACAGTGCCAACGCCGCGATAGTCCACGGCCCTCACAATCCGCAGCGCCGCAGCGTGAAGCGCAAGCCGGCGCGAGGCACCCACTTCCCCCGTGAAGAACTCGGCGGGAGAAGGCGACTCCTCGATGAGCTTCTGGTGACGCCGCTGGACGCTGCACTCGCGCTCGCCGAGCGCCACAGCCTGACCGTGTGCGTCACAGAGCACCTGCACTTCAATATGACGAGGCTCCGCCAGGTAGCGCTCCAGGTAGATGCGTTCGTCAGCAAAGGCTGCACGCCCGCGGTCGGCGCAGCTGCGGGCGGCCCGAGCGAGCTCCCCGGATTCGCGCACCACCTGCATTCCGATGCCACCGCCGCCGCCAGCGGCCTTCACCAACACTGGATAGCCGATGCGCTCGGCCTCAGCCTCGAGCTTCGCGAGATCGTCGGGGCTAACGGGACCGTCACTCCCGGGCGGAGGCGCCACCCCCGCCTGACGAGCCACAGCCCGCGCCCTGAGCTTGTCCCCAAACGCCTGCAACGCCGCAACGGGTGGACCAATGAAGGTCAGGCCGGCCTCGGCGACACGATCGGCAAATGCCGCACTCTCGCTGAGCAGGCCGTAGCCCGGGTGGAGCGCGTCCGCGCCGGCTTCCAGCGCTGCCTGCAGCACCAGGTCCTGGTTCAGGTAGCTTTGCGCGAGCGGTGCCGGGCCAAGCCGAAACGCCTGGTCGGCGGCCGCCACGTGCGGCGCCGTGACGTCAGCGTCCGAGTAGACCGCGACGCCCTCGATGCCAAGGCGTTCCAGCGTTCGGAGGATCCGACACGCGATTTCCCCGCGATTCGCCACCAAGACGCGCTTGAACATGGCGCGACCCTATCAGCTCTTCGTGGCGTCGCGCAGCGCATCCCGCTCGCGCTTCTTTCGCACGAGATCTTCGGCGATCGCCAGCTGGCCACAGGCCGCCGACACCTCGTCTCCGCGCCGGGTGCGAACGAAACAGGACAGGCCATTCTCGGACAGGACGCGCTGAAAGGCCGCGACCCTAGCCCCGGTGGGCGCCTTGAGCTCCGACGCAGTGATCGGATTCATCGGGATCAGGTTCACCTTGACGCGAAGGCCGCGGAGCAGC
Source organism: Myxococcales bacterium (assembly GCA_031408355.1). Classification (GTDB taxonomy): domain Bacteria; phylum Myxococcota_A; class Polyangia; order Polyangiales; family Polyangiaceae; genus PMG-095. The sequence continues at coordinate 3,562 of JANNWK010000970.1, read as the reverse complement.
TGCACCAGCTCACGAGCCTCGGACTCGCCATCGTTCACGCCATGGATCAGCGTGTACTCGATGGTGATCCTTCGTCGCTGCGGCAGCGGGTACTCCCTCAGCGCTTGCATCAGCTCCGCGATGGGAAACTTGCGATTCATCGGCAAAATACGGTCGCGAATCGCGTCATTCGGGGCGTGAAGCGACACCGCGAGCCCCACCTTCCCTGCGAAGTCCGCGCCCAGGCGCGCGATTCCGGGCACGAGACCGACCGTGCTCACCGTGATGCGTCGCGGGCTCATCCCGCGAGCCAAAGGGTGCGTGAGCAGACGGATGGCGCGCGCTGTTTCCTCGTAGTGATGCAGGGGCTCGCCCATGCCCATGAAAACCAAGTTCTTCAATTCCTCGTGGGGCGCAAGCATAGCCTTGGCTATCAGGACCTGGCTAACGACCTCGGAAGCCGTCAGCCCCCGCTGCAGACCAGCCTGGCCGCTCGCGCAGAAGACGCAGCCCATCGCGCAGCCATACTGCGTGGAGATGCACAGCGTGATCCGGGTCTTCTCGGTCGTCCCCTGATCCGTCTCCTCCTCGTCATCGACGAGTGCGCCGGCGTCCGCGTCGGACTCAGCAGTCAGATCGGTCATGGGAATGATCACGCACTCCACCCGAGCCCCCCCCGCGAGCAGAAGGACGAGCTTGCGGGTGCCGTCGGCTGCCGCGTGAACCTCTGCCACCTTGGCGGGTGGCGCGAAGCCGTCGGCCTTCAGCCGTTCACGCAGCGGCTTTGCGAGATCGGTCATCAGCTCGGGGTCGAGCACGCCGCGCTCGTGGATCCAGCGAAAGATTTGCTCGGCGCGGAAGGGCTTTTCGCCGAGCGCCGACAAGACTTCGCTCCACTCCTCGGGCAGCCGTCCCACGGGATCGACGGCGTCGCTCACAGGCCACGCTCCTTGGCTTCGTCCCAGTAGCGATCGAGCGTTTCCAGGGGGATTCCGCCAGCAGGCTTGGCGTTCTCGTCGCGCGGGAAGCCGCCGTGCTGCTCGTTCACGCGCTGTTCCACGTGCGCAAACCGACCCGCAAAGCGATCCCCGGTTTTTCGCAGGGCAAGCTCGGCGTCAACGCCGTGGTGTCGCGCCAGATTGACGAGTGCGAACAGCAGATCCCCGAGTTCACTCTCAATGCGTTCGTGGGCACCTTCCGCTACCGCAACGTCGAGTTCAGCGAGTTCCTCGCTTACCTTGTCGCGCGAGCCACGTGCGTCCGGCCAGTCAAAGCCGACGCGGCTGGCCTTCTCGCTCATCTGCTGCGCGCGCGCCAGCGCAGGAAACGACCGAGGCAACCCGGCCAACACGCCGCGGTCGCCGTACTCCTCGACCTTGATCTTTCCCCAGTTGACCAGCACTTCGTCGCTGCCCGAGACGGCCACTTCGCCAAAGACATGAGGGTGCCGTCGCACCAGCTTCTGGATGATGTTTTGAACGACGTCGTCCGGCCCGAAGGCAGAGTCGCGACGGCCGAGCTCGCCGAGGAACACGACCTGAAGCGCAAGATCCCCGAGTTCGTCCTTCAAGGCCTGGGGATCCCCCGAGTCAATCGCGTCGATGACCTCGCAAGCCTCCTCCAGTACGTACTTACGGAGCGACTCATAGCTTTGCTCGCGGTCCCACGGACAACCGTCCGGCCCCAGGAGCCGCTGCATCATGGCGACGAGACTGGGATAGGTCTGACCACGCTGCTCGGGGAGGCTCAGGCTTTCGGGGACATCGAACGTAGCGCCCATGCGCGCGCTCTAGCACGGCCGGGGAGGGTCGGGCATGCTGCCGCTATGCCGCAACCGTCCCCACCGGAACCAGCCCCGGAAGTCCTGGTCGAAGACCATGGACCTGTGCGGCTCATTCGCCTGCAAAGGCCGGCAGCCAAGAACGCCCTCACTTTCGAGGCTCTCGAGGCGCTGCACGCGGCGCTCAGCGACGCGGGGCGCACGCAGCAAGTGAGAGCCCTCGTGCTTGCCGGGGTGCCCGGAGCCTTCTGCTCAGGCGCAGATCTGCGCTGGCTCTCGCGGGAGGTGGCCGCCGGGGCAGCGGTGGTTCCCACGCTGGAGCTCTTTCAGAGTCTGACCCTGCGCATCGTCGAACTCGCCAAGCCCGTGGTGGCAAGCGTCACCGGACCCGCCGTGGGCTTCGGTGCCGACCTCGCGCTCGCCTGCGACTTTCGGGTGTTCGCGCGGTCCGCCTACCTGCAGGAAAAATTCGTTGCGGTCGGTTTGATGCCTGACGGTGGTGGCACCTATTTCTTGACGAAGCTGCTCGGTGCGGCGCGAGCCCTCGAGATGCTCATGCTCGGCACCCGCATCGACGCGGCGCAGGCGCTTTCGCTCGGGCTCGCCACGAGCGTGACCGACGATGCCGGCACGGAGGCGGCGGCACTCAGGCTGGCGACGACCTTGGCCAGCGGCCCACCCTTGGCGTTGGCTCGCATTAAACAAGCCGTTCACGCCAACGCGGAGGAACTCCGCCGCGCGCTCGCCCGAGAAGGAGAGGGTCAACTCGCGCTGCTGGCAAGCGCCGACGGCCGCGAAGGGGTGGCCGCCTTCCTGGAGCGGCGCGCGCCGGTGTTTCGCGGTGAGTAACCAAGCACGCCCGCCGCTTCCCGCGCTCAGCGCCGCTCGGGCACGCCGAGCAGCGCGTCCCGGCAGCGCGCGCAGTCGGGCGTGTCACAGCGAGTGACGCCGGGCTCCTTCGCCAACAACTCGGTGGCTCGCGCTATCAACGCGGAGAGCCGAGCCGTCCGCAGCTGAGCTTCACCCAAGCGCGATACGGTAAAGACGGCGCCCAGCGTAGGCCACATACGCTCGAAGCCCTCGCTACAGCCACCCACCCGCACGGGCTCGGCCACCCCCGCCTGGCTCATCGCCCAGCGCACGAACGGTCGCCTCCCCACGCGCTCCTCAGCAATGTGAAGGGCGGTGCAGCGAGTGAGGTTGACGCCGATAAGCACGACCAACCCGTCGTCGTCCTGGAGTCGCTTGAGGGAAAACTGCGGGTCGTTCGGGGTTTGCTCGGCCACGTAGCGAGCCGCGTCCGCGCCGACTGCCGCGAAGGACGTGAGGGGGTGGCTCCCGCGCTGGGCTCCGGGTAGCCGCAGCACCGCCCGCGGGATCGCGCCCATGGCCCGCACCGGGAGCGTCGCCGCGGGGTCAAAGGGCACGGGAACATGGCGGGGCTCGTCCTCCGGTTTCGAGCCGTTGCGTTCCCAGAGCTCGCCCTCGGGTGGCCGGCACTCCGCCGAACCCTCGCCCCAGCAGCAAGTCGGGACCAGCAGCGTCTCAAGCGTGCTGCGCAGCGCCCTGGCCACGGTGTCCGCGCCGCCCGCTACCTGCCCGAGAGAACGCAGCGACGAGTGTACGACGGCGCGCTGCCCCGCAAGACCCGCGCGAGCGAGAGCGCGGGCCAAAGCGACCTCGCCCGCGCCAGCGTCACTCAAAAGAGGTAGCGTTCGCCGGAGTCGCACAAGATGGTGACGACATTCCCTGCGCCCAAAGCGAGGGCCACTTCGAGCGCCGCGTGAACGTTGGCGCCGGCGG
>JANNWK010000969.1:0-14547 GCA_031408355.1 Myxococcales bacterium | reverse complement strand
GAAACTTCTAGCGATTCTACTCGGCCGGGAGCCCCGCTCCCAGGTCGGCACTGCTGACAAACTGCCGGTACATGCGCGCGTAGCTCCCCCCCAGGGTCAAGAGTTGCTTGTGGCTGCCGCGCTCCACGATACGCCCGCGCTCAAGCACGAGCACCAGGTCGGCGTGGCGAATCGTGCTGAGCCGGTGGGCGACGACAAAACTGGTGCGCCCGCGTAGCAACTTCACTAGGGCGTTCTGGAGCCTCGACTCCGTAACCGTGTCCACGGAGCTCGTTGCCTCATCCAAAATGAGAATCCGTGGGTCGGCCAGCATGGCGCGTACGAAACACACGATCTGACGCTGACCTAGCGATAGGCCCGACCCCTTCTCACCGATCTCTGTCGCGAACCCATTTGGCAACTCGTCGATCACGTCGCTGACATCAAGGGCACGCGCCGCGGCCCGCACGGCCTCATCGGTCGCGCTAGGCTTGGCTATTCGAATGTTGTCGAGCACGCTTCCGGCAAAGAGAAAGTTGTCCTGGGTCACGCTGGCAATCTGCCGGTGCAAGGACAGACCCGTCACGCTCTTGATCTCGTGACCATCGATCAGGATTTCCCCGGAATCCGCAAGGTACAGCTTTGCCACAAGGTTCGCGATCGAGGTCTTGCCACTGCCCGTGAAGCCGACCAGCGCCAGCGTTTGTCCTGGCTCGACCACAAAGTTTAGGTCGTGAAGCACAGGCTTTCCCGGCTCGTACGCGAACCCCACGTTGCGGAACTCCACTCGCCCTACGATCGGCGGCAGCTCGCGCGCCCCGGCGAGGTCCTGCCAGTCCGGCGCTATGTCGAGCAGCGCGAACACGCGCTCCGCGCCCGCCATGGCGGTCAAGGCCTGGTTGTACTGGTTGCCTAAGACCGGGACGGCTCCGAAGAAGGCGCTCGACAAGAACAGAAACTGGATCAACGCCTCGATCTGAACCTCGCCGCCAAGCGTTTGATAGCCGCCCACGACCAGGAGAATCGCCAGAAAGAGCTGACCGTTCAGCTCTAGTAGCGGGAGAAAGCGCGCTGAGTGTTGCGCGGAGAGCATGTTGTACTTCGAGTGATCGTAGATCAGGGCCTCGAACAAGCCGCCATTCAGCTCTTGTCGCACGAAGCCCTGGATCTCGCGAATACCGGTGACGGACTCAGCCAGCGTCGCGGTCACACGACTGAAGCTCTCCTGCTGAGCCCGGTAGGCCGCTGAGAGCTTGCGCCGAAAGTGGCGAACAATCAGCCACAGCAGTGGCGCCATCACGAGCACGACCAGAAACAGCTTCCAGTCATAATAGAGCATCAGAGTCGACGAAACCAGCATGCCGCCCGCCTGAACCGTGCCCACAAATGCCACGTCCTGGACGCCCAGTCGGACCACGTCAACATCCGACGTGACGCGCCCAATCAGCTTGCCGACCTGGATCTTCTTGAAGAAGCTCATCGGCAGAGTCAGCAGGTGCGTGTACACGTCAGCCCGAAGATCGTGAACCACCGCTTCGCCGAGCCGAAGCGCGAAGCGCTGACGGTACACGAAACAGTACGAGGTGAGACCCGTCAGCGCCAGGAACCCGAGCACCCCCACGACGGTGCCTCGCACGTCGTGGCGCGCGATAGGTCCGCTTATGATCGCCGCGGTAGCCCAGGTGACCAACGTCACCTGCCCCGCCCGCAGCACGACCAACCCGAACAGCGCATTGCGCAGTCGAGCGTAGGGCCTGGTATAGCCAAACATGCGACGAATGATGCGAAGGTCGAGCGGACGCTGATCCGGGCCCGGCGCGATCACCGATTTGCCGAGTTCGGGACGGGCGGCCGTCGGCGAGCTCTTCTGATAGGCCTCGAGCGGGCCGTTCACACGCGCCTCCCCAGCGCCTCAAGCAGCCCAGCGCTGTCGCGGTCCGCTGCCTGCAGGCTGACCGCACGCTGGTAGTAGCCGCGATTTCTCATCAACTCCGCGTGCGTGCCTCGTTCCACCACCCTGCCATTGTCCAGCACGAGGACCCAGTCGGCCCGACGCAACGTGGAGATCCGATTGGCGACAATCAACGTCGTTCGCCCTCGCATGGCGGCGTCCATCGCTCGCAGCACCTCATGCTCCGTCTGAGCGTCCAGCGCGGTCGTTGGGTCATCCAGCAGCAGGATCTTTGGCTCGAGCAGAAGCGCTCGCGCGATGGCGAGCCGTTGCCGTTGACCACCTGATAAGTCGACGGCACCCTCGGCGAGCACAGTATTGTAGCCATCGGGAAGCTGCATCACGAACCCGTGAGCATCAGCGATCTTCGCTGCCCGCTCGATCTGCTGAGGTGACGCGCTCGGGTTGCCGAAGGCAATGTTCTGCCCGATCGTATTTTTGAACAGCAAACTCTCCTGGAAGACGAGCCCGATATTTCGCCTCAAAGCGTCCAAGTCGAGCTGCCTCAGGTCGATTCCATCCAGGAGCACGCGCCCACGCGTCGGATCATAAAAACGAGGAATCAAGCTCAACAGCGTGCTCTTGCCGGCACCGGTGGCACCCAGCACAGCCACGCAGGCCCCTGGTTCGATGTCGAAGTGAAGTTCGCTCAACACCTCAGCACTCGACGAGTAGCCGAAGGAAACCCCCTCAAAGCGAATCCGCCCCTCAACCGCCAGAAGCGCCTTGGGGACCTTTGGGGGCTCTACCTCTAGGGGCGCGTCCAGAACCTCGAACACACGTCGCGCGCCGGTGAGGCTCTGCTGCAGCGTATTGATGATTCCGGCCATGCTCGAGACCTGCCCTGCGAACTGTTGCAAGAGGCCTGCGAACACGATCAGGTCGCCCAGCGACAAGGCCCCACGCGCCACCAGGGCTCCGCCGTAGAGCAAGAGCACACCGATGTTGAGCTGGCTGAGAAAATCGATGCTCGGTCCGAAGCGGCTCACGTTGACGAAGATCTGATGCTGCTGATCACGCACCCGACTATTGTGACCTTGGAACCGTAAGAATTCTGCCGCCTCGCGCCCGAACACCTTCGTAACCTGGATGCCGCTGATGCCCTCCGACATGGCCAGGACCATCCGATCCGAGAGCTCGCGGCTCCTCGCATAGACCGGCCTTGCCCAGCGTGCGAATAGCTGGGTACCCAACCACAGAAGCGGCGTGAGCGCGAGACAAGCGGCGGTGAGTGTCGCGTGCGTGCGCAACATGTACGCGACGTACACGACGAGCGAGAGCAACATGATGGCCCCCTGCAGCAGCACGCCGTCCACGAACGAGCGCACCGACTGCACGTCCCCGGTCACTCGGTTAAAGATGGACCCCGACGCGTTCTGGTCGAAGAAGCGAAAGCTCAACCGTTGCAGCTTGTCGAACACGCGCGTCCGCAGCTCGGGAACCAGCTTCATATGAATCAGGTCCCCGACTGCAATGGCGTAGAAGTAGTTGAGGAGAGCGCGCGCCGTCGCGGCCAGCAGCACCAGTCCGCCGATCAACCACAGCAGGTGCAGCTCTGACCAGGCAGGCGGCGCGATGCCCAGGGGCCAGCGCGGCAACGGCGCCGAGTGCTGGACCGCCTTGCGGGTGATGTCTATCGCCAGACCAGATAGGCCAAGCCCAAGTACCCCAAGTCCGAGCAGGACGACTTGAAACGCGAAGATCGACAAACACTCGCGCCGGTAGCGCCAAGACAGCAGCAACAGTCGTCGCAGCAAGGCCGTGTGGCTGGGCTCCGGCAGCAGATTGCGACGCTCTGAAACTCCGTCGGACATTGCAGCATCACTCGAATCACACGCTGACTCAGCGCGGACTTTGGAGGTGAGCTGCCCGCTCGGCAAGCGCACATCCGACATTTGAAAGCCCGGGCCGTGGCTGGACGAACCAGCGTCCTCGTCGGATAGCAACGCGGCCGCTCGAAGCGACGGCTTGCCTGTCTGGAGGTGGTGGTGTAATGTCTACACAACTCATGCAGTCTCGTCGGTACTTTTGGTTTGGCTACTGGCCCGCGCTCAGCGCGGCGACAGGGTCCAGCCTTTAGTTAAGTCCCGCAGGGAAAGGCAAACAGGAGCCCCGGTCGCCGCAAGCGACTCGGGGTTTTTGCTTTTCTGGGGCCCGAAAGCCCCGCCTCACCTCGAATCCGCCTCGGTCCCAATGCACGAAACCAAAGACCTAAGAATCGTGGATACCACAGCCTTAAGAAGCCCCGACGACGTGACCCGAGAGCTGCCGCTTAGCGCGCGCGCCGCCGACGTGGTCGTTCGCTCCCGCCGGGACGTTCAGAGCGTCCTCGAAGGTCGGGATCGACGCAAATTGGTGATCGTTGGCCCTTGTTCCATTCACGATCCTGGGGCCGCACTCGCCTACGCCCATCGTTTGGTGACCCTGCGCGAACGGCTTTCAGACGCGCTCGTGCTGGTGATGCGCGTCTACTTCGAGAAGCCCCGCACCGCGGTCGGCTGGAAGGGGCTGATCAACGATCCGCACCTGGACGGCAGCTACGACATTCCGACCGGGATCCGGACGGCGCGCGCCCTGCTGCGCGACATCGCCGAGCTTGGCCTACCCGCCGCCACGGAAATGCTCGACCCAATCATTCCCCAGTACATCGCCGACCTAGTGACGTGGACCGCGATTGGCGCGCGCACGACGGAAAGCCAAACGCACCGAGAAATGGCGTCCGGCCTGTCGATGCCGGTCGGACTGAAGAACGGCACCGACGGCGGACTGGACGTCGCCATCAACGCGATGATCGCCGCCTCGCGACCACACAGTTTCCTGGGCGTCGATGGCGCCGGACGCGTCGGGGTGGTTCGGACTGCCGGCAATCCGCATTGCCACGTCGTACTGCGCGGCGGTGGAGGCGGTCCCAATTTCGGCGCCGTCGAGGTCGCCAAGGCCGTAGCCGCGCTGCAGCAAGCCAAGGTCAACCCCCGGGTCATGATCGACGCGAGCCACGACAACAGCGGCAAGGATCCGCTGCGCCAGCCGGCCGTGGTCGCCGACGTCGGCCAGCAGATCCAGAACGGCGCTGAGCACATCCTAGGCGTGATGCTCGAAAGCAATCTCGAGCCAGGTCGGCAAGAGCTGATCGACAAGGCCTTGCTGACCTACGGTCAAAGCATCACGGACGGCTGCATCTCCTTCGATTCCACGGTGGACGTCTTGGAAGCCTTTGCCGAATGCGTGCGGAGCAGCAGCCGAATCAGAGCTACCGCCTAGCGCACCTGCCTGAGCCTCAATTCGCCAGCGACTTGGGCTGCGACAGACTCTCAGCCGGACGTACGCTCCTCGAAGCCTCGAACCCAGCGTGGATCGGATCGGCACCGATAGTCCCGTGAAGCTCGCTCAGGTAGTCCGCCGAACTCACTCGCTCTAGCTCAAGCCTCGCTCGAACCAACCGATCCCGAATACCGAGGCGCGAAGCCTCCTCATGGTGGCTCGGTAGGGCCAAAAACTCGGAAAGCGCCAGCACGTGTCGTTGCCAGAGGCTCACGTCTCGTTCCTGCTTCACGTGGAGTCGCTCCTGATACCAGCCGCTCTCGAGCAGCGCCTGTCGGGTGAAGAGCGCGCGAAACTCGGGATGACTCGGCTCTTTACCTTCCCAGTTCCCGTAGGCCATCAGCTGAAGCAGCGCGCGTAGCGGGGGGCAAGCGTCGCTGATGCTGCCGTCCTCGAAGTAGGCGAGCGCCACGCGCTCCTGCGCCTCGACGATGTTGCATACCCCATCCGCAAAGACGCGCGCGTCTTGCAGCTCCGGCTTCAAGATCTCCTCCGTGAATACCGCTACGGGGTTGTCGAAGACTCGCCCGAAGAAGGTGTGCACGAACTTCGACGTGATGCGGTAACCCAGCCGACTCGCCAGCACCTTATGTCCGTCGAACTCGTAGTCCTCGAGCTTCTCCAGCTGCCCGGCTTCGATCATGCGTCGGGGATCGCGTTCCTGCGGGTAGAGGCGACACCAAATTTCCGGAATCAGCAAGCTCACGTCATGATCCACCCGTCCATTGGGACCGATGTAGCCCGCCGCCGAACTGAACCCGGCGTAGCCCGTGAGCAACATGGAAACTAGGGCGTTGTTGAGATCCGTGGTGGCGCAGAGCGCGTTGAAGGGCCCCTTGGTCAAGGCACCTTCCGAGCCCGTGCCGGTAGTGCTGGGAGACTTGCCCGTGAGCGAACAGATGTAGTCCATGAACAGCTCAGGCACCTCTTGATAGTGGATTGGCCCGTACACGCAAAGCGGTCGAATCCCCTCCTCGGGCGGATTGTTTCGGCGCCCGCTCAGCACGCTGATGACCGGAAAGATCACCGGTTCCCGGATCGGCAGGCGCCGATACAAACGCGCCCCCAGCGCGGCCACGTAACGCTCGCGCGCGCGCGTCACGTCGGGCCGTACCTGCAAGTAGCGCGGATTCTTACTCGGCTTGCCGCCTACCAAGCGGGGCTTGGCCGAGCAGACGAACGTGCCTTCACCACCGGCGCGCGTCGCGGCCTTTCCCACGTGGCGCCGCATCGGCTCCGTGAAGGCGTCGTTCAACGCCACATCTTCGACCATCTGGCGTGCCTCGTTCGGCTCGAGAGGCTGGAAGTTGGAGCAGAACAGGCCTTCACGCGACATGTCATCTTCGGTCTGCTTGTCGAAGCCAGGATGAATCGCGTCGTCGGGCCTCTGGAACAGGCGCCACTCACAGTTCTGCACGAGCTTCAGGCTGGGGTGTCCGTCGTACTCGCGGGGCAGACCGAGCAGCCTGGAGGCCGGAACCACGACCGAGGCGGAGATGTCGTCCTCCATCTGCACCTTGTCGGCCGCCACGAAGTCCTGCCGCAGCTTGTACGTGCGCCAGGCGCCAGCTCCCGTGAAGCCTACTCGCAGATAGCTTCCGACCAATTTTCGTCCGTGGTGCTTCAGCTCGTGGCCAGGCGCACCATTTACGATGTCCACCGAGAAGTGCTTGCGCCAGTCCTGGGAATCGGCCAGCTGGAAGCGCTTGATCACGAATACCAAAGCTCGCACATAGTTTGGAATGCTGCCGAGCCAGTTGTTGTGCTCAACCGTGAACTCCGGCCCCGGCGTGAGCAGCTTGATGACCGACCCCAAGGAACGCTCCGTTGATAGGATCGGTCTGGCGCGACCGTTGCTTTGCCGTAGCTCCGGCAAGAGCGCCGTCTGAAAGTCCTTGTTAAAGATCGACTCTAGCTGCGCAATGTCGTCGTCGAAGTTGCCAACATACACGGGCCCGTAGAGCACCGCGTCGATCAGGCTCTTGCTTATCTCCGATTTTCCCCCGCCGGACACCGTGCACGGCTTGTGGCAAAACGTGCCCTCCGGCGCCGTGCCGATCAATCGCCAGCTCGGCGCCGCTGGGTGTTTGGCCATCCTGACCTTGTAGCCATTCGGCAGAATGTAAAGGTGGCCTGGCAGCACCTTGAGGTGCTGCTCCTTGTCCTTGCTCACCCAGCTCAGATCCTGCTTCTTGAGGTCAATTTCCGTGTCTTCCGGCACGTAGTGAATGTCCGGGTACTGTTTGTCGGTTGCGTAGCCTTCCTCGTGCACCTCGATGCTATCGCTCAGCAGCTCTACCACCCCGGAGAAGCGATGCTCCGAAGTCTGCAAGCGCGCGTCTGGCAGGTAGCGCTCACCCAAGCTGTAGGTCGAGAATGCCAAGGCGCCACCGGCGTGCTCCTCTTCGGCCAGTCCGAACAAGTTTGCGCTGAAGCTAATCTGCGTCTTGACCTCCTTCTTGCAGTACCCAAAGTAGTTGTCTGCCAGGATGGTCACCATCACGCCGTCAATCGAGCGCAGCGTGATCTTGAAGGCACTTCCGTTGTTGTAGATTTCGTCGTCCGCCGTCCAACACATGCCGGAAGCCCGTTGGGCGGCGGTAGCCTCGCTGACATGCGGCAACCCCAGCTCCTTCTTGCGAAGCCGTGTGAGATGCGGCGCCAGAATCACGCAGCCGGTATGACCAGTCCACGTGTCGACGTCGAGTCCTGCGTCGTTCTCCGGTAGGAACGGATCGCCAGCATTCTCAAAAATGCTTTCCACGAAGTCCAAGTTGGAGACCAGGCCCCCAGGCGCAAAGAAGCGAAGCTCCATGCGTTTAGCGGCCGAATGATGGGGCACGCTAGGGCAAACAAGCGGACGAAGCAGCACCGAAACCATCGTCTCCACCGGCTCGTCCCAGTACGCGCTGAATGGCAAGCGCTTGCTCGGACCGGGCGGATTCAGTGCCTCGCGCAACAGGTTGGCGTAACAAATCAGCGGGACCGCTAGCTTGTCTGCCGGGATGGGCAACCCCGCCTCCGCCACGTGGAACACACCCTGCGTCGTCCGCCGATCATTGATGGGGTTGTGGAGCACGCCGTTGTCCAGCCGATAGCTCGAGACCAGATCGTTGTGCCACGCGTCCCGGTCGATCGGCAGCGAGAGCTCCCGAGCGAGTCCGTACCGATCGAGAATGAACGTGACGTTCGGCAGCCGGATGGGCGTGGCCAAGGCAAGGCCAGCGAACTGTTGATCCAGAAACGCCTGGATGCGTCTGTCCGCCGGGCATAGATGGTCGCTCAGCAGCCGCGTCTGTTCGCGGTAGCGAGCAAACAGATCGCGAGCCAAGTCGAGCACCTCTTGGTCGCCGACACTTTCGGGGACCGGGTGGCCGAGCGCGGCCAACTTGAGGGCGATACCGCGTATCGCCGTCCGTCGGTCCAGCACTGCTACAGTCCCATCGGGTCTAAGACCTACGGATCTCTCAAGCTCCATCGCGTTGCCTCCAGAAAGGGGGCCCATGGTAACAGGCCGAGCGGAAGCCAAATAGAGAGCGGATGGTCAGGCACCAGGCCCACCGAAAAATGCCCGGGTCCTGGTGTCGCGTTTTGCCGTGAGGACTGACTGCGCCAGCACTGGAATCCATAAAGACGTTACCCAGCCGCCACGTAGAAGACCTCAGCCCGCCACCCTGACCCGACATGCTCAGCCTCACCCAACATGAAGCTGGCAGCACTGGATCTGGGGTCGAACTCCTTTCACCTGCTCGTCGTGGACACCGACGGGCCGACTCGGCTGACGAAGCTCGGTTCGCAGAAGGAGGTCCTGCGGCTCGGAGCCGTTGTACAGGAGCAGGGTCAGCTCAGCGCGGGCGCGTTCGACGCAGCCTTCGACAGCGTCGCCCGGCTCGCCGCCACCGCGCGAAGGCTCGGCGCTGAGCAGCTATTCGCCGTGGCCACGAGCGCCCTCCGCGACGCCCGCAACGGCCCTGCCTTCATTGCGGTCTGCAGAGAGCGTCTGAACGTCGACATCGAACTCCTCTCTGGCGAGGACGAGGCTCGCCTCGCCTATTCGGGCGCCCGTAGCTCATTGGCCAGCGCCGCAGGACGCGCCGTCGTCGTCGACATCGGTGGCGGCTCGGTCGAGATGGCAGCTGGAGAAGGCTCTCACTGTGACTTCGTGGAGAGCCTCCCGCTCGGTTTCCTGCGCATGCTAAGCGCGTTTCCTGCGACCGAGCCGGGAGGCGTGCGCCGTCTAGCTCAGTACGTGCGGATCGAGTGCCAGAAGGCGCGTTGGCGAATCGGCTCGTGTGGAACACTGGTGCTCAGTGGCGGCACCGCCCGCGCTATTGGCAAGCTTTTGCGCGGCAGCTCCGCTCCGCTAGACGCCACCCAGGTTCTCAGCGTCTGCTACGCGTTGGCGGAACTGAGCCCGCAGGAGCTGCGCCAGCTAGGCGTGCAACCCACGAGGGCAACCACCCTCGCAGCAGGGGCCGCCGTGTTGTCCGGCGTGCTCGCCGGCCTCGGACAGCCAGAGCTGCGCATCGCCTCTGGCGGGCTGCGTGAGGGCGTGCTGCTGCGAGAACTCGCCAGACACGCCCCAACGCGAGCCGCCTGAGGCAGAACCCGAAGGCGCGATCCGGGTGCCCGGGTCAGCGTCGCGCCATCGCACAACACGAAAGCCCCTCGGACCGTTCCGAAGGGCTTTCGATTCGGTCCGCTTCCGGACCCGCTCAAGTCGAGCTGCGCCTACTCGTCGCCGACGGCGACGAGATCAGCCGGCTGTACTCGCGTGAACGTCGGTGGGGCGTAGGTCGGCGCTTTCTCGTCGATCACGACGCTGAGCTTCTTGTAGGCCGCCAGCCCAGTTCCGGCCGGGATCAACCGACCCATGATGACGTTCTCCTTGATGCCGCGGAGATCGTCCGTCTTGCCGCAGATAGCCGCCTCGGTGAGCACCTTGGTGGTCTCCTGAAACGACGAGGCGCTGATGAACGACTCGGTCGACAGCGACGCCTTCGTGATGCCAAGCAGCATCGGCTCGGCGACTGAAGGCTGACCACCACGCTCCATGATCCGCGCGTTTTCACGCTCGAACACGTACTTCTCGACCTGTTCATCGACCAGGAAGTTGGTGTCACCCACCTCCTTGATCCGAACGCGCCGCAACATCTGCCGGACGATGCACTCGATGTGCTTGTCGTTGATGGTCACGCCCTGAAGCCGGTACACCTGCTGGATCTCGTTTACGAGCCAGGCCGCTAGCTCCTTCTCGCCCTTGACGCGCAAGATGTCGTGGGGGTTGGCGGGCCCGTCCTGCAGAGGATCGCCGGCGCGCACGTGATCACCAGGCTGTACCTGGATGTGCTTGCCCTTCGGGATCAGGTACTCGCGCGCCTGGTCCGGCAGCAGACCGCCGTCCGACCCAACTGGCGTGATGAGCACCTTGCGCTTGCCCTTGGTGTCCTTGCCGAACGAAACGACGCCATCGATCTCGCTGATAATCGCGTGATCCTTCGGCTTGCGTGCCTCGAACAGCTCCGCCACGCGCGGTAGACCACCCGTGATGTCCTGCACCTTGGTGGTGTCCCGCGGCATCTTGGAAATGGCCTCCCCAGGGGAAATCTGCTCGCCATCAACGGCGACGATGTTGGCTCCCACCGGCAAGAGATAGCGCGCATCCAGGTCCAGCCCGGGCAGCTTCACGGCCTCGCCCGTATCCGGATCGATAATGGTGATGCGCGGACGAAGGTCGGCCGCCCTAGATTCGATCACGATCTTGCGGCTGAGTCCGGTGACCTCATCCACCTTTTCAATGACCGTGACGCCCTCGACGAGATCGCCGTACTGGACGATACCGCCAACCTCCGTGAGGATCGGCGAGGCGAATGGGTCCCACTCGGCTACGACCTGTCCGGACGTCACCCGAGCGCCATCCGCAACCTTCATGACCGCGCCGTACATCAGGCGGTGATGCTCGCGCTCACGCCCTGTGTCGTCCACCACGACCAATTCCCCGTGGCGATTCATCACCACGATGGAACCATCGCGCTTCTTGACGAGCGACGTGTTGCGTAGGTTGACGATACCTTCGGTTCGCGTCTCCAGCGAGCTCTGCTCGATCTTGCCGCGGGCCGCCGCACCGCCGATGTGGAAGGTGCGCATCGTGAGCTGCGTGCCTGGCTCACCAATCGACTGCGCCGCGATGATGCCAATAGCCTCACCCATGTTGACGCGCGAACCTCGCGACAGATCGCGGCCGTAGCACATGCCGCACACGCCGCGGCGTGTCTGACATGTGAGCACGGAGCGAATAACGATCTCCTCGATACCGGCGTCCTCAATCGCTCGGACGTTGTCTTCCTCGAGCTCCGTGTTGGCGTGAACGATGATTTCGCCAGTCAACGGATCGACGACATCCTCGAGCGCTACGCGACCCAGGATACGATCGCCGAGCGGTTGAATGACCTCGCCGGCCTCTTCCAACTTGGTGACGCGGATACCGTCGAAGGTGCCGCAGTCGAACTCGGCCACCACCGCGTCCTGGGCGACATCGACCAGGCGACGCGTCAGGTAGCCGGAGTTGGCCGTCTTGAGTGCCGTATCCGCGAGACCCTTACGAGCCCCGTGGGTCGAGATGAAGTACTGGAGAACGCTCAAGCCCTCCCGGAAATTTGCAGTAATCGGAGTCTCGATGATCTCGCCGGAAGGCTTGGCCATCAGCCCACGCATCGCCGCCAACTGCCGCATCTGCGCCGGCGAACCGCGCGCGCCAGAGTCGGCCATGATGTAGATCGGGTTGAAGCTCGACTCCTCAGAAGTCTCACCCGTTTCCGGGTCCTTCATCACCTCTTTGCCGATGCCGCTCATCATCTCTTCGGACACGCGATCTGCAACGCTGGCCCAAATGTCGACAACCTTGTTGTAGCGCTCGCCGTCGGTGATCAGACCTTCCTGGTACTGATCCACCACCCGCTCAAGCTCAGCCTGCGCCGCCTCGACCAGGTCCTTCTTCTTCTTCGGGATGACCATGTCATCCATGCACACCGAGGCACCGGCGACCGTTCCGAAATGGAACCCAAGTGAGCGCAGTCGATCCGCGAGCAACACCGTCTCCTTGTTGCGGTGAGTGCGGTAACAGATGTCGATCATCGAAGAAAGTGCCTTCTTATTGAGCACTTTGTTGGCGTAGTCGAACGGGATGCCCTTGGGCAGCACGTCACTAATCAATACGCGGCCCACCGTCGTCGACACGACGCGCGTCCGCGACACGCCCTCCTCGTCCTGGTCCTCGATGCGCACCATGATCCCGGCGTGCAGGTGCACACTGCCGTTGTCGTAGGCCATCCGAACTTCATCCGGAGAACTGAACACGCCACGCAGGTAACCGTTCAGCTGCCCACTCTTCTGATCGTAGGTGAGGCAGTTCTCACGATAGCTGCCCTCCACGAAGCGGCGCATGCGCGTCGCGTAGTAGAGACCCAGCACGATATCCTGCGTCGGATTGATGATCGGCCGACCGCTTGCCGGCGAGAGGATGTTGTTCGTGCTCATCATGAGCACTCGAGCCTCCATCTGCGCCTCGATCGAGAGCGGCACGTGAACCGCCATCTGATCGCCGTCGAAATCCGCGTTGAAAGCTGCGCAAACCAGGGGATGCAGCTGAATCGCCTTACCCTCGATGAGAATCGGCTCGAACGCCTGGATACCCAAGCGATGCAGCGTCGGAGCGCGGTTCAGCATCACCGGGTGCTCACTGATCACCTCGTCCAGAATGTCCCAAACTTCGGGACGCTCCTTCTCCACCATCTTCTTCGCGCTCTTGATGGTGTTGACGTAGCCGCGCTCCTCAAGCTTGTTGTAGATGAACGGCTTGAACAGCTCGAGCGCCATCTTTTTCGGTAGGCCGCATTGATGCAGCTTGAGCGTCGGACCCACGACGATCACCGACCGGCCTGAGTAGTCGACACGCTTGCCCAGCAAGTTCTGCCGGAAGCGGCCTTGCTTACCCTTGTGCATATCGCTGAGCGACTTGAGTGGCCGCTTGTTCGGACCCGTGATCGTCTTGCCACGCCGACCGTTGTCGAACAGCGCGTCCACAGCCTCTTGCAGCATGCGCCGCTCGTTCCGGATGATGATCTCCGGAGCGTTCAGCTCAAGCAGGCGCTTGAGTCGGTTGTTGCGATTGATGACGCGGCGATACAGGTCGTTGAGATCGCTCGTGGCGAAACGCCCGCCATCCAAGGGGACGAGCGGACGCAAGTCCGGCGGGAGCACCGGGATAACCGTCAGCATCATCCACTCCGGCCGATTGCCGGAACCACGGAAGGCTTCCACCACCTTCAAACGCTTCGCGTATTTCTTGCGCTTAGCTTCACTCGTGGAAGTGCGCATTTCGTGACGAAGCAGCTCGCTGAGCGAGTGCACGTCGACGCGCTTCAGCATCTCCAGCACGGCCTCGCCGCCCATACCGGCGTCGAAAGCGTCGTCACCGTACTCTTCGAGCAGCTGCGCGTAGCGCTCCTCGCTGAGCAACTCGGCCCGCTCAAGCTGCGTGCCCTTCGCGTCGATGACCATATACGCCTCGCAGTACAGAACCTTCTCCAGGTCCTTGAGCGTAATGTCGAGAATATTGCCGATGCGCGAGGGCAGACTCTTCAGGAACCAGATGTGTGCGACCGGCGTCGCCAAACTGATATGGCCTAGGCGCTCACGACGCACCTTCGACTGGATCACTTCAACGCCGCACTTCTCGCACACGATCCCGCGATGCTTCATGCGCTTGTACTTGCCGCAGATGCACTCGTAGTCCTTCACCGGGCCAAAGATCTTGGCGCAAAACAAGCCGTCACGTTCGGGCTTGAACGTACGGTAGTTGATGGTCTCCGGCTTCTTGACCTCGCCGTTTGACCACTCCCGAATCTTTTCCGGGCTGGCGAGCGAAATACGCATCGCAGAGAAGGAAAGCGGATCTTTCGGCTTTTCAAAGAAGGAGAAAATGTCTCGCATGGTGGCTCCTCAGTTCGGCTGAAAAATCAGTCTTCCGCGGCGGTTGCCGCGCCGGGGACGGACCCGGTCTCTACGAGTTCGATGTTGAGACACAAGGACTGAAGCTCCTTGATCAACACGTTGAAGCTCTCCGGAAGGCCGGCTTCGAGTGCGTACTCGCCCTTGACGATGGACTCATACATGCGTGTGCGACCCTGGACGTCGTCACTCTTGACGGTCAAGAACTCCTGGAGCGCGTAGGCGGCGCCGTACGCTTCCATGGCCCAGACTTCCATTTCACCCAGTCGCTGACCGCCGAACTGCGC
>JANNWK010000968.1:0-2834 GCA_031408355.1 Myxococcales bacterium | reverse complement strand
GAGCCTGCTTCTCGCGGCAGCTCGGGCATCAACTGGATCACCTGCTTGGCCACGTCGCGCAGGCTCAGCGCCAAGGCTTCCGCCTCGACGTCTTCACTGGCCGGCGACTCCACGCGCGTTACCTTGGCGCGCATGTACGGGTTGTTCTGGGTCACGGAGTCCAGCCGAATCCGCGTCAAGCCCTGCAGGATGAGCGAGTAGTTGCCCGAGCTGTGCTTGAGCGCCTTGAGCACACGCGCGGCGCAACCGACCGGGTAGAGATCCTCGCCGGTGGGATCGTCGGTAGACGGATCGCGCTGGGCGAAGATGGCGATGACCGGGCTGTCGAGGTTGTGCACATCCTCGACCAGAGCGACGGACTTCTCGCGACCCACATCGAACGGGGCAACAGCCCCCGGGAAGAGCACCGCGTTACGAATCGGGAGAACCGCGAGCTCGTCGCCGAACTTGATGTCTTCCTCAGCGGGAGGGGGCTGTTGTGGCGGCGACTGCGGCTTCTTCTTTTCGCTCATGAATCCTCATCTTGGCACGGGACCACCGCTGCCTTTTCCTTCTTTTAGCTGGAACGGCTCAACGTCAACCGAAGCTAACCACAGTGAAAGGAATCACAATGGCTTTCGGTCCGCGTTCGTCGGGACTATAGGCGGGCCCAGCATGCGCGCGGTGTTCTTCGGCACGCCCCAGATCGCGGTCCCGGCGCTGATGGCGCTGCATCGAATCGCCTTGATTTCGGCGGTGGTTTGCCAGCCAGATCGGCCTTCCGGCCGAGGCCTCAAGCTTTCAACCCCACCGGTGAAGGAGGCCGCGACGGCGCTCGGCTTGCGCGTACATCAACCCACCAAAGTGCGCAACGGCGAGCTTGCTGAGTGGCTTCGACAGCAAGAGGCCGACTTTGCTCTGGTCATGGCGTACGGGCGGATCCTGCCCCCGGAAGTGCTCGCGGCGCCGCGCCGTGGCGCCTTGAACCTCCACGCTTCACTTTTGCCCAAGTACCGCGGAGCCGCTCCAATCAACTGGGCGATCGCCCGGGGTGAGCAGGAGACCGGCATCTCCTTGATGCAGATGGACGAAGGACTGGATACGGGTCCCGTCTTCTCGCGACGCGTGCTGCGCATCAACGACGACGAAACTGCGGGCAGCCTCGCCGAACGCCTGGCCGCGCTCTCGGCCACCGTCGTTGAACAAGATCTTCTAGCGGCGGTCCGAGGCGAGCTTTTGGCGGAGCCCCAACAGGCCGAGCTTGCCAGCCACGCGCCGCTGATCGAACGTGAGCATTTGCAGGTCCGCTGGGAAGAGTCGGCGCTCAGCATCGCCCGACTCGTGCGCGGCATGGCACCCCGTCCTGGCGCGTTCACGACCCTAGGCGGTAAGACGCTACGCCTGCTCGCCGTGCGCGCTGCCGGCGGCCCCATGCCAGCCGGCGCGCCGCCCGGCACGCTCTGCATCCTCGGCAAGCGTGCACTCGTCGCGACGGGTGAAGGCTGTCTTGAGCTCATTTCTTGCCAGGTCGAGGGGAAGAAGCCGCTCGGCGCGGCGGACCTCATCAACGGCCGCACGCTCGAGGAGGGGGGACGACTGGGTGCACCGACCTAAAGACGCAACACCTGGAAATATATAAGCTTTTAGATTCCTCCCCGCTGGTGCATGTTAGCCTGCCGGTCGTGGAACAGTCCCAGCAGTTCGTCGACCAGCTGCGCCTGGAGTTCCCTGCCTTTCGGATCCGGCCGAAGCGGGGCAACTCGCTCTCTAGGGTCATCGATCTGGCCCTGCGGGTGCTAACGCTCGGCGGCCAGCGCCACTACCTGACCCGATACCACACCGTGATCGGCGACACCTTGTACGTCCCGGCGAGCTGGGATGCTCTTTCTGATTTGGACCGACTGATCCTGCTCCGGCATGAGCGAGTGCACCTGCGCCAGCGCCGGCGGTATGGTGGTGCGCTCATGGCTTTCCTCTATCTTGTGCCGTTTCTACCGCTCGGCCTGGCCTATGGCAGGGCCCGCATCGAGTGGGAGGCCTACACGGAAACACTGCGAGCCACCGCTGAGCTCTGCGGCCTTTCGGCCGTTCAGAACGGGCAACTGCGCGCCGACATCGTCCGACGTTTCACTGGCCCCGACTACGGATGGATGTGGCCATTTCGCTCGGCGGTCGAAGGTTGGTATGACCGCGTGGTGGCCGAACTCTGCGCTGAATTCGCAGGTGTGCAGCACAGCTTGGGCTCCCGTCCGGGGAGCGCTTAGGGAAAAAGCATGTCGCCAGTTATCGGCATCGATTTGGGGACCACCAACACCGTCGTGGCGGTGGTCCGAGATGGTCAGGCTTCGGCCATTCAAGACGAAGACGGGCAGGTGTTGTTGCCGTCAGTCGTGTCATTTCATCCGAGCGGCAACGTGCTCGTGGGACGCGCGGCGAAGGAGCGGCGGCTGGTCGACTCGACCAACACCATCTACTCCATCAAGCGCCTGATCGGCCGCAGTTGGGACACCGAAGAGGTGCGCCGCGCCCGCTCGCGGTTCCCCTTCCAAATGAAGGAAGGCCCGGGTCAGGCCTCGCTCGTCGTCGCGCGCGGGGAGAGCTACACGCTGCCTGAAATCAGCGCGTTTGTACTGCGCAAGGCCAAGAGCATCGCGGAGGCGGCGCTGGGCACCAGCGTGGAACGCGCGGTGATTACGGTGCCCGCGAATTTCAACGACCTGCAGCGCGCGGCGACCAAGGTCGCTGGGCGTGTCGCGGGGCTCGAAGTGATGCGCATCTTGAACGAGCCCACGGCGGCGGCCCTTGCCTACGGGTACGGGAAATCTAGCTCGGAGCGGATCGCTGTCTACGATTTC
>JANNWK010000967.1:0-2891 GCA_031408355.1 Myxococcales bacterium | reverse complement strand
AGACAGCGAACTACCTCATCCACACCGTGGGCGGCAGCGCCCGCGCGTCTACGGGCAGTGGGCCACTCGGGCTCGATCTCGTCTCTCGCTATTCGCGGGGTGGCTTTCATGTGCGTGGCTTCTCCGGTAACGACCAGCTGGACCACTGCGCCCAGCTGGGCCTATACCGCGACGTCCTCAAGGTTCACATCAAGCCGCGCTGGGCTTCGTCCCGCGCCGCCGGTCGCTAGCACGTCGTGGAGAAACAACGCCTGCCCGGTGCCAATCAAAAGCCGCTTGACCGCTGGCTACGCGAGCTCATGCCTGGCCACAGCTGGAACGAAGTGCGCAGGCTCGCGCGCACCGGGAAGATCTTCGTCAACGGTACGCCGCTGCTTGACCCCACCCAGCTGGTAGCGGGCGGCGCCGAAGTCGAGCTGCGAAAGAGCGCGCCGCGGGCCACGCGTGCCCCATCGCTACCGCGACGCTCCATCCTCTATCTGGACGCGCATGTCGTCGTCGTCGACAAGCCGGCCGGCATCAGCACGGTTCCGTACGACGAAAACGAGCGCGGTACCCTGGACCAGCTCGTCATGGAAACGATCTCCGAGCGTGGGCGACGCGCTCCACTCGGCATCGTTCACCGCGTCGACAAGGAGACCTCGGGCGTCGTCCTGTTCGCGCGCACGCTCGTGGCCAAGAACCACCTAAAGAATCAGTTTCGCTTCCACACCGTGACTCGCCGCTACGTGGCCGTCGCGCACGGCGCTGTCCGGCCCGGCACCTTCACCAGCCGTCTGGTGCAGGACCGCGGCGACGGCCGACGTGGTTCGACCGACAACCCCGAGCTGGGCCGCGAAGCCACCACCCACGTGCGCGTGCTCGAGAAGCTGCACGGCGCAACGCTGCTCGAATGTCGCCTGGAAACCGGTCGCACCCACCAGATCCGCATCCACCTCGGTGAGCAAGGCCACCCCTTGGTGGGCGAGCGCGTCTATTCGAAGGGTTACCGGGGCGAGCTGCTACAGGCTCCACGGTTGATGCTCCACGCACGCGACCTCGGCTTCGAGCACCCCACCACCGGCGAAGCGCTCCGCTTCGAACAACCGGTTCCCGCCGACATGCAGCAGGTGATCGACGCCCTGCGGGCGGGACCCAAGGCTAGCGGAATCGACTGAGCTTAGCGGGTACGAGCGTACGGGTTCAACGGTCCCCCCCGCCGCTTTCCAGCGCATCCAGGCGGGCTTCGAGCGTGGCGCTGTGCAGGCTCAGGTCGGATGACCACGCGATAGCGCCCCGGACCTTCCAAGGCCCCGGCTCGTTGAGGAGGATGACGCAGTCGTTGAGCACGCCTGAGCGGGAGAAGGTGCCCGAGGTGCTGGAAGTCGAACTCGCGCGTCCGTTGGAGACTGGGCACGCGGCAACGCGCTCGGCACCAGACGGCGCGGCGGCGCGCACGGTGAGCATCGACTTGCGCAATTGCGCGCTGGCCTGCCGTTCGATTTCGTCGTCGCTCAGCAGGCTCATTCGCGGGACACCAATGCTGGCGTCGACGCGGAAGACGAGTGAGTCACCCGCCTTGCCATTCACCACGATCCCGGCGAGCGGGTCGTTCAAGTTCATGTCACCCACCCTCTCGCCGCGCGGGCGCACCATGTAGAAAATGAAGACGCAGAGCCCCACGGCAAATGCCACGCCCACCAGCGCGAGCGCGATGGTAACGAACGTCAGTGATTTGCTCTTCGACGCGTATCCCGAGCTCATCGCGCCATTGTCGCACGACGCGACGCAAGAGCCCTGCTGTGCAGCAGGTTGATCGATCCCAAGGCCGCGCATGATCGAGAGATTTTTCCAGCGCCGAGACTAGGAGGAGTAAACGCTATCCGGCGCACCAAGGCGCGAGCGGTTGCCGTTGATGACGTCTCGGCCGCACGCGAGGCTCCCGATCTCACGAGCGCTCCTAAACATGCGTTAACATGGGGGAAGTTGTGCGCGCTTCGGGGCCGAAGGCGCTCCGTTTCGTAGCCGCTGCCTCGAGCAAAGCTCAGCACTCACCGACCGAGGATCGCTGGGCCGCGCTCTACAACTTTCAGTACGTGCGCGAGTTCCTGGCTCTTCCACGGGTTTTTGACGAAGCTCTTGGTCAGGTGACTAGGGAATGCTCCTAATCACCTGAACACTCGGAGGGAGCAGTGCTAGCCTCAAGCGATGCAGGGCGAGGCAAGCATACTCACTACGCGGACCTGGGTTTTGGGGGGCACCTGGGCGATCGCCGCGGGGCTCTCGGTCGTTGCATGCTCTGGCCGCGTGCTTCAGGCGGGGGGCAGCGACGGAGCTGGCGACGGCGGTGGTTCGGGTGCAGCGTCGCTGCCGACCGGCGGTAAGGCTGCCGGCGCTGGCGGCTCACCCGCCGAAGGCGCGCGCGCGGGCAGCACGAGCGCGAGTGGGGAAGGCGGTGCTCCAATTGGCGATGATCCAGGGTCAGCTGGCAGCGGAGGTGACGAGGGCGCCTTCGGCCGAGTTTGCGAAGGCGATCGGCCCATCCAACACCTGGCGCACCTGGCAGACTTCATCGCCGAAGACTGTACGGAGCTGACCGGCTCGCTGAGTTTCACGCGGGTCGCCGGCTTGACCTCTCTCAGCGGTCTGGAAAAGCTCAGGCGCGTCGGCACCCTCTCTTTTCATTTCAACGACGAGCTCGAGTCTCTCGGTCCTCCCAACCTCACGCACGTGACGGGCTCGCTCGCGATCGCTGCAAAGTACGAGCTGACGACGCTGAGCGGCTTGGCCAACCTCGTCGAGATCGGCGGAGAGCTCTCCATCCAGGAGGCTCCCCTGCTCACGACCCTGACGGAGCTGACCAGCCTCGAAAGCGTTGGGTCCTTGAAGCTTTTCCAAACCGGCCTGTCTTC
>JANNWK010000966.1:0-4802 GCA_031408355.1 Myxococcales bacterium | reverse complement strand
TGGGTGGTGAATGAGCTGGCGGCCTTACTGACCTCGACCTCGTAGCCCCAACCTTCCAAGGTGGCTGTGTAGACAACAAGCTGCGCCGGGATCGATGCGACGGCCTCCGTGTGATAGAGCAGGACGCGTTTGGGCAGCAGCAGGACAGCGGGCTGTCCTCCCGCGCCTCCCGAACCCGCCGTGCCGGCAGCTCCGGCGGCCCCGGCCAACGCGCCCAGGCCCCCCGAGCCACCACCGGGTTGCCCGGCGCCTCCGGTCGCTTGCCCAGCACCTCCCAAGGGCGCCGGCACGCTGCCGCCCGCTCCGCCATTCAGAGCGCCGACACCGCCAGAGGCCGCCCCGGCTTGCCCAGCCGCGCCGGACCCCAGCGGCGCCGCGTCGCTGCCGCACGCCCCAAGAAGCCCGACAAAACACACTCGCGCCCAGCGCGTGACGCTCGCGTCCATGGGCGCAGTCTAGCGCGGGCGCCTGGGCAAGGGCTTGCACGGCGCGGGCATCTTCTTGGACATTCCGAGCACGAACTGTCCTGGTCCGTCTGAATTCGAGTCTTGAGCAATTGGCGTAACAAGAAGCGCGGAGGTCTCGCAATACCTACAGAGGCGACTCATTCCTCTGGGCACACCTATGCAATCCAAAAAGCACAACGGTTTCGGGGCACCCGGCTCCTGGGCCTCGATACTCTGCCCCGTGCTGACTCTGCTGGCGTGCAGCGCCGAGCCCGACTCAGCGCCGAGCGGTTCAGCAGGCCAGCCGACGACGGTGCCCACGGTGCCCCTCGAGGGCGTGCCCGCCGAGTGCCAGACCGGCATCGTGGCGGGTCGTGCTCCCATGCGGCGGCTCACGCGACAGGAGTACAACAACACGGTCGCCGACCTGTTGGGCACCCGGCTCCGAGCCGCCAACGGCTTCGCCCCTGAGCAGGCGGTCGACGGGTTCCTCAACAATGGGGATGCCGTCTTCTTTGAGGAGCGGGTCGCCGATGACTACCTGAAAGCGGCCGAAGCGCTGGCGGCCGACGCGAAGGCACGGGGCCTGTTCGACCTGGCCTGCGCCGCCACGGGTCGGAGCTGTGCGGCCGACTTCATCCAGACCTTGGGGCGCAAGGCTTTCCGCCGCTCGCTGCAGCCCGCCGAGGTCGAGAGCTACCTGACGCTGTTCGACCAGGGGGTCGTGGCGGAGGCGGGCTCGTTCCAAGGGGGCCTCGAGTGGGTGCTCCAGCGCATGCTGCAGTCAGTGAACTTCCTGTACCGCATCGAGCCGCTGCCGGTCGCGGTCGCTGGGGCGACAGCGCCGCTGCCGACCGAGTTGTCGAATCATTCGATCGCAACGCGGTTGTCCTACTTTCTGTGGCAAACCCTACCTGACGACGCGCTGCTAGACGCAGCCGATCAAGGCCAGCTCAACACGGCAGCGCTCGTGGAAGCGCAGACCAAGCGCATGATGGAGGATCCGCGCTTCCAGCGCACCTTGAGTGGCTTCCATCGCCAATGGGTCACCTACGGGTTCCTGGACACGAAGCTGAAGCCCATCGAACCGGCCTGGGACGGGGAGCTCACCACGGATCTCAACCTCGAAGCGGACCTCTTCGTCTCAGAACTGTTTGCCACGGGCGGCACATTCGCCGACCTCTTCACGGCAAAGTTTTCGATGCTGACCCCCCGGCTCGCCCAGTTCTATGGCGTCCCCGCGCCGGTTGGCGAGGGACACCAACGCGTCGACGGCCTGCCGAATCGGGCGGGTCTGCTCACGATGGCCAGCTTTCTGGGAACCCACGCGACCCCTAACCAAAGCAACCCCGTCAAGCGCGGCAAAGCGGTGCGTGAACGCCTGCTCTGTCAACCCCTGGCCCCACCGCCCAACAACGTCCAGATCACGATTCCGATAGTTACGCCGGGAGTCACGACCCGTCAGCGCTTCACCGAGCACCGAGCAAACCCTGCGTGCGCCGGCTGCCATTTGTTGATCGATCCGGTGGGTCTCGGCTTCGAAAACTACGATGAGTTCGGGCGCTATCGCACGATGGACGAAGGCCAGCCGGTCGACGCGAGCGGCGACCTCACCAACGTCACCCTGCCAGAGGGCGAGCCCACGACCTTCAACGGCGTTGAGGAACTTGGAGCCAAGCTTTCGCGCACGGCCGAGGCGCCTCTCTGCATGTCGCAGCAGTGGTTCCGCTACGCGATGGGACGCGGCCAGGAGCCTCCGGACAGCTGCGCTGTATCGCGTATGCTCGCCCGAACGCAGGCGTCGAACTGGCAACTGAGTGACGTCATCATGAGCTTGGTAACGAGCGACGTGTTTAGACACCGATCGGTGGAGGTTGGCCAATGATTCTCGAGTATTCCAGGCGGCGCTTCTTGCTTGCGGGCGGCAGCACGCTGTTAGCGTTGCCGTTGATGGAGAGCCTGGGGACGCGCCCGGCACGGGCCCAGCAAGACAAGATTCAGCGTTTGATCGTGATGAATTCGCCCAACGGCGTTTCGGAGAAGTGGTTCCGGCCAATCGGTGAGGGTACCGGGTATGACCTCGGCCCAACCCTGACCACGCCGTTCGGGCCCATTCGCGATGACCTGTTGATTCTCTCCCTTGACAATCAGGGAGGCACCGACAGCAGGGGTGACCCGCATGGCCTGGGCATGGGCTGCATGCTCAGCGGGGGGCGCCTCCAGGTGGGTGATCTGTTCAAACATCCCTTTGCCGACATGGCATCCGGCTGGGGCGGGTCGACGACTGTCGACCAGCTGGTAGCTCAAGCAAACGCAGGCAAGACGCAGTTCGCCTCCTTGGATTTCTCGGTCGAGAATCATCCTGCCACCCTGTGGACCCGCATGTCCTTCTCCGCGCCGGGCCAACCGGTGACGCCCGAGGCCAGTCCGCAGGCGGCCTTTGATAAGGTGTTTGGCGCGTTTCTGGCTGACCCGGCCGAGCTGCAACGGTCGCGCGCGCGCCGTGCCAGTATTTTGGACGGGGTGCGCCAGGAAATCACCTCCCTATCGCCCTCCCTCAGCGCCTCAGACCGCCTGCGCCTCGAGGAGCACGCTTCGATCATCCGTGAGCTCGAGGTCACCATCAGCACCCTGGGCAATAACCAAGGGGCCCAGTGCGCTCTGCCGGAGCGACCGACGCTCGCGCTCGGCAACGAGGTACCGCGTCCGGAGATTTATCGAGATCTCGAGGAACCGGAGAGCGATTTAGAAGTGCCCGTGCGGCATGAGGCGTTCCGGCAGCTGATGGTCCGAGCACTGGTGTGCGACCTCACGCGAGTAACGACCTTGCTCACTGCCCCCGGCAACTCCTACATCGTGCCCACCTGGCTCGGCGTCAATGAGGGTCACCACGACGTCTCGCATCAGGGCGACGACGAGTCGAAGGCCAAGAAAATCCTTGTCGACGGGTGGTACGCCTCACAGTTCGCCGAAATGGTGAAGCTACTCAAGTCGACGCTCGATCCGAACGGGCAGAGCATCTTGGCCAATAGCGCCGCGCTCTATGTCAGCGAGATCGGCGACAACAACAGGCATAATTACGACAACAAGTTGCATTTCCTGGCCGGGCAGGCGGGCGGCGCATTCAAGACGGGTCAGCTCGTCCGCCACCCCCAAGGCACCAAGGTCAATGGCTTGTTCGTGTCGCTGTGCCACGCCATGGGTCACACGCAGATCAACCAGGTCGGCGACGCCGACTACAATAGCGGCCCACTCAACGGCGTGAGCTGAGCCTCGGAGTCAACTCGCCTACTTCTTCCCGCGACTAGCCGCCTTTCCGTGCTATGTAGTGGGTGACGGTTGCCGCCACCTCAGACGCGGTGAAGTCGCTCTCGGGGCTGCGCGAATGCCTGCCCCCGATCCCAACCGAGGACCCAAAGATGCGTAGCTCCTATTTAGTCGCGTTGTTCGGTGGAGTTGTTGCTGGCGCCGCGCTCATGGCGTGTAGCGGCGGTGGCGTCGAGCAGGGCGCAACCGTACCGGCCCCCACGGGCGGCAACACGGCGGCCGGCGGCGGTCCGGGTCCGGTGGGCGGCACGGGCTCGGTTATCTCAGGTGGCAGCGGCGGTTCTGGGTCAGTGGTGAGCAACGGTGGTACTGGCGTGGGCGGGGCAGGTGGGGCCGCTGGTGGCTCGGTCGCCGCCGGAGGCTCGGGAGGCTCGGGAGGCTCGGGAGGCAGCGGCGAGGACCCCAACAAGATCGTGCTCTTCGATGGCTCGGACGCGACTTTCAAGGACTGGGAGTCCCGTAACAATGGGCAGGACAATCCCTGGACGAGCAACAAGGACGGGGACGGGCCGAACAACACGAACGGGTCGATGACGGTGAAGACCGGCACCGGCGATATCATCTCCAAGCAGACATTTCAGGATGTCTTCCTCCACGTGGAATACAAGACACCCAAGATTACCTCCGCCGGCGGAGGGCAAGAGCGCGGCAACAGCGGCGTGTACCTGAAGAGCGCCTACGAAATGCAAATACTCGACACCTACGGACTGGCGCCAATGATCGACGGTTGCGGCGCGCTCTACGGCATCGCCCAACCGCTCGTGGTGGCCTGCAACAAAGAAGACGAGTGGAACGTCTACGAGACCGAGTTCAAGGCCAACGTCTGCAACAACGGTCAAAAGTCGGCCAACGCCAAGTTCGTCGAGGTCACGCTGAACGGCCAGTTGGTTCAGCAAAACGTCGAAGCGGATCACACGACTCCCGCAGGGCTGGACGAGACCTGCGAGCCGGCCGGTATCTTGCTGCAGGATCACAGCTCGATCTTGCCCGTGTCGTTCCGCAACATTTGGGTTATCCCTCGGAACTAGA
>JANNWK010000965.1:0-1811 GCA_031408355.1 Myxococcales bacterium | reverse complement strand
CGCCGTTCGCGATCGACTACGAGAGCTTCAACGACCCAGCGCGCAACAAGTTCTACCAATCGGCGCCGGAAATCGCGCACAGCCTCTAGCAAGCGTGGGCCGGTTACGCTGGGTAGCCTCCGCTAGACGGCGCGGCGCCGAATTGGATTGGCCGCCGTCGCGATCCGCTCTTTCGGCTTGGCCATAGCTCTGCCGCCGGGCCGCGCGGTGCCACCCTTCGTCGCCTTCTCGGCATCCGGATCCGGATTTGCCTCTGCCTCGGCTTCAGCGGCCAACTTGTCGGCCAGCGCCTTGGCCTGGGCAGCTGCTAACTCGGCCGACTCCTTCGCGTCATCGGCGGCTGCGTGGCACTTCTTGTATTTCTGGCCTGAGCCGCAGTGACAAGGATCGTTCCGTCCGATTTTCATGATGGTGTTGCCCCGAGGATAGAGCGCTCAAGAGTCACTACGAAACAGAAATCGTGCCGCTAAGCCGTCGGCGCCCCTCCTGAGCCTTCCCTGCGCCCCCCACCTCGCCGGAGCGCGTAGAATGGGTCGCAGCATGACAGCAAGTGGTCACCTGCCGCAGACGCCCTGGCTCCTCGACCCAGACACCACTTTCCTCAACCACGGCTCTTTCGGGGCCTGCCCGCGGCCCGTGTTCGAGGCACAGACCGGAGCTGCGAGCGCGAATGGAGCGAGACCCCATACGCTTCCTGATTGATGAGCTTGAAGGGCTACTCGATCAGACGCGCAGCGTGCTGGCCAGCCTGCTGGGTGCCGAGCCCGAAGGGCTCGCCTTCGTGCCCAACGCCACGACCGGTGTCGCGACGGTGCTGGGTTCGCGTAGCTTCTCGGCCGGCGACGAAATCCTGATCACTGACCACGGCTACGCGGCGTGTCGAAGCGTGGTCGAGCGCTGCGCCGAGCGGCAGGGAGCCCGCGTGGTGGTCGCTCAGGTACCGTTCCCCTGTCCGAGCGAGGCGAGTGTCGTAGACGCGGTGCTCGCCCGAGTGAGCGACCGTACCCGAATCGCCCTGCTTGACCACGTGACCAGCCCAACTGCGTTGGTCTTTCCGATTGCCGAGCTCGTACAGCGCCTGCAGGCTCGCGGCGTCGACGTGCTCGTGGACGGAGCGCATGCGGCGGGCATGCTGCCGCTTTCCCTGAACCAACTCGGAGCCGCCTACTACACCACCAATCTGCACAAGTGGTGTTGCGCGCCTAAAGGCGCGGCCGTGCTGTACACGCGAAGCGACCGACGCGCGGGGCTCGAGCCTTTTGTCGCCAGCCACGGGAGAAGCTCGCCGCGCACGGATCGTTCGCGTTACCTGCTCGAGTTCGACTGGACCGGCACCCAGGATCCTACGTCTTGGCTCTGCATTCCGGCAGCACTTTCGTGCTTGGCCGGCCTCGTGCCGGGCGGGCATGAAGGACTCATGCAGCGTAACCACGAGCTTTCGGTGGCGGCTGGAAAGCTGGTAGCCGACCAGCTTGGCATCAGCCTGCCCTGCCCCGAGTCCATGCTCGGGTCGATGGTCGCCTTGCCGCTACCCGAGGGCAATCTGACAGCCGCCGCCGCGACGCTGCACAGCGAGTTGTACGAACGCTACCGGATTCAGATCCCGGTGCAGGCCTTTCCGGGGCCAACGAGCCGCGTCGTGCGCTTGAGCGCGCACGCCTACAACAGCCTGCCGCAGTACCAGCAGCTAGCCCGTGCGCTGCTGGTACTGCTGTAGTGGAGCCCCGGACGGAGGCGCCTCGACGCTAGGGCAGCGGCTGGAGGATGGTGTCGACCAGGAACGGGTTGTTGAAGGCGGTGTGGTCACCGGC
>JANNWK010000964.1:0-1548 GCA_031408355.1 Myxococcales bacterium | reverse complement strand
GCTGAGACCTTGACGCGAATCATGGAAAGCAAACCAAACGCCACCGGGCGCACCAGGACGTGAGCGCCAGCTTGACTAGGCCGCTGCCCTCTGAGACGCTCGAGTCACTCCGGACACTCCGGAGAGCGCTTAAGTGCTTGGTAAGATAAGAGAACTTACACGCCACTTCGGGATCGAAGGCGCTCCGTTCCGTAGCCGCTGAGCTGCTCAGGTGGCCAGCTACGACGCCCAACCTCATCCGCTCATCCCGCGACCCAGATCCTCCCCTCCGCGACGCCCCAATCTGGCTGTCCGCGATGGCGATCTAGGTGTCCGCGATGCCCCGATCTAGGTGTCCGCGATGGCGTGAAATCCGCACCTGCCGGTTGACGGCTACGACCGACCGAGTATAGAAAGCGGGTATCGGCGTCAGAGTGACGTCGTGGACTGGAGGATAGTTATGGGCAAGGCAATGGGTCGCGTTGGGGTAGTTTGTGCGCTGTTGGCTGGTGCCGGGTGCGCGTCCGAGCCGCTCGGGGAGACTGACGGGTCAGGTGAGGCAGGTGAGGACGTCGGCAGCGTGATGCTCGAGCTGACGTCGATTCCTACCGGAGTCGGCTGCGTGCGGATTGTCGTTACGGGCAGTAGCAGCACCAACAAGGACTTCCCGCTGGCCGTGGGCGCCACCACTGCCAGCCTGAACCTGGACCGACTCCCTGTCGGCTTCGTGTCGATCGCCGGCAGCGCCTATGCGACGACCTGCGGGACCGGTTCACAGCTCTACATCGCCGACGCGGCGTTTGCGGACCTCAAGGCGGGTGTGACCACGACGCTGCAGCTGACGTTTCGCAAGAACAACGAGGTCAAAGCTAGCGCCAACTTCGTCGGCAACGTCCAGGGCATGGGAGCGAGCGGTGCGAGCACCTTTTTGGTGAGCGATGGCCTGGTCTACGGCTGGGGCGACTTCGCGGGTGGGACGCCGACTCAGGTAGCTGGCTTGACGGGAGTCACCGCCGTGGCGGGTCACCACGACAGCAGCTCCGCGTGCGCGCTGAAGAGCGACGGAACGATCTGGTGCTGGGGTGACAACACCTCTGGCCAGGCCGGTGTCGCATCGCCCACCAGCATCGCCACTCCGGTTCGTTCAGGCGGTGCGTCGGAGACCGGGTTCGTGGCCCTTGCTGCCGGCGGCAGTCACACCTGTGGCGTCAAGGCCAACCCGAGGCAGGTCAAATGCTGGGGCTCTAACGCCTATGGGCAGCTGGGTACCGGGACGACCACGTCCACGTCCACTCCCACGGTGATTGGCCTCACAGGTGCCGTCCCGTCCATTTCGGGCGGCAGTTGGTCCACCTGCCTGGTGGACAACTTCCTGTCGGCGCGGTGCTTCGGCGAGAACAGCTATGGACAGCTCGCTTTAGCGCCCTCGACGCCACTGCTCTCGCCGACCAACTCGATCATCGCTCCCGTGTCCAAAGTCGTGAGCGGGGGCTGGCACGCCTGCGCAATCATGGCCGACAAGACCGTGAAGTGCTGGGGCCTCAACAACAACGGTCAGCTGGGCGACGG
>JANNWK010000963.1:0-5097 GCA_031408355.1 Myxococcales bacterium | reverse complement strand
GCGCTCGCTCACGACCTCACGCGCGGCATTGCTCGTGCCGAACCACACGGCCGCCACCACGCAAAAGAAGATGGCGCCAGCGTGGTCGGGCGTTGCCTGCATACCGCGAAGCATTTCCGTCATCCCATCGCCAAGGCCGCCTGACTTCTTGGAGAGTTCCTGAAGTGCGCCTAGGCACCAGTACGGAATGGCGTCCTTTTGGCCCCCAAAAACCGCTGCCAAGAGCACGCCAATGATCGGCGCCTGCAGCAGCATGATGGCGGTCCCACCGACGTCGCGGAGCTTGATCTTGAGGTAGCGGCCAAATAGCAGCCCGAACTGCCCGCTCGTGCGCGGACGCGTCTTCGGCATGCCCTGGGGCGGAGCGCCTGTTCCCACCGCGCGACGACCAGAGAACATCTTCTGGAAGGTTGGGCTCTGCGGGTTGAAATACTCCGCGTTCCATTCGCGAGCGGCCTGGGCGCGCGCCAGAAAGCGCGGCGCGTTGGGGTTCTGGGCGCGCATCGCGTCGAAGATGGGGCGCTCTCGCTGGTTGAGCATGTCGAACATGTCGCGCGGGTTGTCGACGTCGTTTGGCTTGCCCTGACGCTCCAGAATGGATCCGAAGAACTTGTAGCCGTCGCGCGGCGGGCCGAAGAATGTGGTGAGCCCGCCTGGGCCGAGGATCAGCGTCTGGTTGAACTTCTCGAACTCCGCCTTGGCCGGTTGGTGGATGGTCGTGATGATCGTCTTGCCGGTCTGGCGTGCCAGATCTGCCAGCAGTTGCACCAGCGCCGTCGTGTCGTCCGCTGCCAAGCCGCTCGTCGGCTCGTCCAGGAACATGATCACAGGATCGGTGACCAGCTCCATGGCGATGTTGACGCGCTTGCGCTGCCCGCCCGACAAGATCTTGCGCTCCGGCTTGCCGATCTCCAAATGCGCGACCTGTTCTAGGCCGAGCTGCGCCAGCGTTGTTTCAACGCGGCGATCGATCTCTTCGTCGGCGTAGTCCGGCGGTAAGCGGAAGCGCGCGCTGTAGCGCACCGCTTCAAACACGGTCAGCTCCGGGTGCACGATGTCGTCCTGAGGCACGTAGCCGATCGACCCGCGGAGCGCGTCGTAGATCGCGTACAGATCTTCGCCGTTAATGCGCACTTGGCCGGCGCTGGGCGGCAAGTAGCCATTGAGCGTCAGCAGCAACGTCGTCTTGCCCGCCCCGCTTGGGCCCATGAGCGCGATGAAATCCCCGGGCAACGCTTTGAAGCTGATGTGATCGAGCAGAGTCTTCAGCTCAGCTGGGTTGTCGCGGTCCGGCACCTGCATGACCAGATCCCACGCCTCGATCTCGTAAAGTGGCCGACCCTCCCAATGGACCGCGTCTTCGACGACCATCGCCACTTCTCGACCCTCAAGTTGGATCAAGAGCGGCATCGGGCCGATGAAGACCTTTTCGCCGTTGGTCACGGGCACGCGTTGCCCAGTGCTCAGGCGTTGGCCGCGCACGAACGTGCCGTTGGCGCTATTGCAGTCCTCAAGGAGCAACTGACCGCCGCTGAAGTGGAGCTGCGCGTGCCGGCTGGATACCTGCGGATGCGGGATCTGAATGTCGTTCTCGGGCGTGCGACCGATGCTCTTCGGTGGCTGTCCGCTGGCGTCAGCCAGCCTGACCTGGCCCACGATCGTCTTGTGCTTCGGCTTGCCGCCTGGGCCCGAGCCGCTTGGGGACGCCGGCGCCCCACTCGCCGCTGGCGGTCCGGCTGGCGCCACGGGAGCATGCGCCGACCCCGCGGCCAGCACCTGCGCCAGCTGCAGCACCAGCGCCACCGGGAGCGCGATCGGACCGAGCCCTACAAAGGCGTGCGGATCGAGCACACGCGGTTGGCCGGGAGCAAGGCGTTCCTGCCCTAGCCACGAGCCGGCAGTCGACTGGTGGTCGGTGATGCTGAGCGGATGGAGCTGGAAGGTCGCGTGAAGGCTAGAGACGTTGGGGTGGTTGACGACAATATTCACCCGGGCGGGATCGCGCCCGAAGCTGACTTGTCCGGGTGTGGCGACGGCTTTCCCCGATTCCAGCAGCATCAAGGTCAGTGCCGGGTGAGCCAAGGGCACGGCGCTTTGACCCACGACGAATTGCGTTCGGAAGTCGAACGCGGCAGCTACGCCCGCTGCCAGCGGTTGTCCGTTCGCGAAGCTTGGCCCGGCGCCCAAATCCGTAAACGTGACGCTGCCACCTTGGTGCACGATGCGGCCATGCTCGGGCGCGACGCCGGGGCCTCCGAGGCGAATGTCACAGTGCGGCGCGCTGCCGACCAGTAGGGTCGACTTCCCAAATCCGGGGATCATGAGGTTACTGCACCGCCGCGCTGAACTCGATCGGTCCGAATCGCACGATGGATCCCGGCTGCACGGGTGACCAGACACCGGGGGAGAGGCGGTTGCCGTTCACGAGCGTCCCGTTGTTGCTGTTCTCGTCGCGCACATAGAGCTGCCCGCCCTCAAGCTTCAGGCTCGCGTGCACACCCGAGATCCGCGGTTCATCCAGAGCGATCACACATTGCGTAGCGTCGCGACCCGCTCTTACCTCTTGTCCAGCAAGGATCGTGAAGACGCCACTCGGACCTGTGAGTGTCGCGCTGGTGCCACCGGTGCCATAGGGGCTGCCGGGTGGCACCTGCGGCGGCGGGGCTAGGGGCTGCATGGGCGGTGCTGCGTAGGCTGGAGCGTAGGCTGGTGGAGCGTAAGCTTGCGGTGAAGGCGGAGGCCCGTAGCCACCGGCGACGACCGGCGCGGGGCCCGGCGCCCCGGCAGTTGAGCGCTTCTTGCTTCCGCCCCGCACGAGCACCACCATCAGCAGGGCAACGACGACCAACCCGAACAAGCTACCCAAGATGAGCAGCAGCGGTAGCGGCGCGGTGCTGCCCTTGAGTTTCACGATGGTGTCAGCGGTCACGCCGCTCGTCCGGTGCGCCTTGTTGTCGTAGATCACCAAGCGCACGATGGCCTGGTCGCCGCTGCCGTGAAGGATCTTGTCCTTGTCCGGCGCCTCGAACTTCACGAAGGTATCGCTGGCCTCGAGGGCGGCCCCCTTCATGCCCATGGCGATGAGCTGCTGTTGCGTGCGCTTGGCCGTGGCAATGTCGGCGCCGGTGAGGGCGGTCGGGATAGGTTGCCCCGCCGGCAGGAAGTACACCTCGGCGCGGTCCTTCTCTCCTCCCCAACAGAAGTCCCCGTAGACCCGGAACGTTCCCCCAGGATACACGGCGCCCGCGTCGCGCTTCGACATCTGCTCGGTGTATTCGACGTTGACGTCGAGCGGCCAGGTCGTTGGATCGATGCCCACCGGGACATCCTTGAACGTGTTGTCGCCGAGGATGGCAGGGTTCACGTTGTTGAAGACCAACTTGAAACTCTGAGTCACGCTCGGCGCCACGCAGGAGACACGCCACTTCACAACGTTCATCTTCGAGAAGCGTTGGCGGACGGTGTTGACGATGGTCGAGGAGCGCGAACCCTGGCCGGTCTGCATCACGCTGAAGAAGCCCCCGAGCTCCGTGTTCGCCAGGTTCTGCATGAACTCCAGTGAGTTTTGCTTGAACTCGTCGATCACGGTCAGCGGGAAGTAGACGCTGACGACCGGCACTGGTGACTTGGGCAGGGCGGTATTGCCTTCCGGGAAACGGCCCTGCGACAGATATTGCTGAAGCTGCAAGGCGCCCGGGCCAGTCGTCGCCGGATCGGCCCCGCCGAAGCCGCTCGAGAGCACGACCATGGCCTGATGGAGCGGTACCTTGACGTCCTCTCCGACGTTGCCCAGCGCCTTGAAGCCGTCCGTAGCGGCCGTCTTGATCAGCGTGAGGAGCGAGCGGTTACGCCCCGAACTTGGGAAGGTATCGGTAGCGCTGGCAATGAAGCTGGCTGCCTTGGCCTTCTGCGCGGCCGCCAGCCACTTCGAGTCCTTTACGACCTGGCGGTCGTTGAAGAACATGATGTTGACGATGTCGTTCGGCCCCATGCTGGCGACGAACTGCGCGGCCAGTTGCTTGGCGTCGGCGAAGCCCTTGTTCATGCGACGGTCGGCGTCCACCAGGACCAACCAGGCTGTGCCGACTCCCGGCTGCTGCTGGCTCTCGCCCCATTGCGCGTGGCTCAGGTACTTGGCCGGAACATCGACGCCGTCGACGGTGACGGTGAAGATCGCCGACTGTGCCGGGAACGGGAACGCTTGGTAGAGAGCGAATGGCTTCTCCAGCGCCTGGCTCATGCAGTCCAGTTGCCCATTGCCGGTGAGACCGGCGCAGCTGCTCGTGGCGTCGCTCACGCGTTTGCTTTGCGTGATGTCCACCACGGTGGTGAGCACCGGGCTGCCATTCTCCTGGGCAGCTCGCGGATCCACCCGCAGTATCTTGGCTTCTGGGGCGCCCGCTGCGTGGCCGCAGACCAGCGCCAAAGCCAGCGAAACGATGGCGCAGAGAGCGCGTGGGACCACGGAGTAGGGCAACGGGATAGGGGAGTTCATGCGCGTCAACATCGCCGAAGAGCTTTCGGTTGGGAGCATAGGGGCACTGCGTGCCCCCTGCGGAATCAGATGATTTTCACGATCAAGTTGAAGCCGCCGAAGCGGATGTTCTCGCCGTCGCGTAGCTCGTGAGGCTTGTTCTTTTCGAGCATCTGCTCGCCCAGAAACGTGCCGTTCGTGCTGCCGGGATCTTCCAGAAGCAACCGCCCCGGCCGCGCCGTCGCGTGGATGATGGCGTGTCGCGACGATGTGGTTGGGTGGTCGAGCTCCACGTCGAGCCCGGGCGCCGCGCCCTTTCGCCCCACCACGTTCTGACCCTGGTAGAGCGGCCAGAAGACGCCCAGCTCGGTCGCCTCGTAGCTGACGAGGAAACCGGCCAGGGTGCGGAGCCCGGTTGAATCCGCTGGGGCCAGGAACGCCTGCGGTGCAGGTGGAGCCGACGGCGCTACGGCGACCGGGGCTGCTGGCTGTGCTGGCGGGGCATAGGCCGGCGCAGCGACGGGCGGTCCCGTCGGGCTTTGTCCGCGTTCGAAGTCCTCATTCGTGGGTGGCGGAGCGGTGGCGGCGAACGGCGAGGGTTCTGGTGCCGCCGTCGGCGCTGG
>JANNWK010000962.1:0-3132 GCA_031408355.1 Myxococcales bacterium | reverse complement strand
TGAGCAGGCCCGCGCGCCGCCCGCCCGCTACCTCCACACGCTCAAAGGCTTCACCTTGGGGACCAGAAACGCCGTAGTAGTCGGCGACCTTCTTGTTCATGAACGAGTGATTGTCAGAGAAGATCGCGGGCAGCCCGCCCTGCTGATTCCAGACGACGTCGTCCAAAAGCAGCAGCGCTTCTTGCTTGAGCAGCGGCGCCATCCCGGAAAACGTCGGGAAGTCCACGGCGTTCTTGGTCGCTCCCTCGCTCCCTTCGAGCCGAAAGAACACTCCGTTGAAGTAGCTCACAACCTCGCGAGCCCGCGGGTCCTGCAGCAGGCGAAGGGCCTGCGCCTTCACTTGTTCCGCCGTGGCCAGCTGCCCTTGCTGCGCGGCCTCGAGCAGCGCCGCGTCCGGCATCGAGCTCCACAGCAGGTACGAAAGCCGGCTGGCCAGCTCGAAGGCGGGCACCGGCACCAGCATCCCCGCGACGGCGGCCGCGACCGGCGCTTCGACGCGGTAGCCAAAGTGCGGGGACATCAAGAGCGTCTGGAGCGCGGCCCGCACGGCCAGCTCCGGCGTTTCGGTCGCCGAAAGCTTCGCGAACGCCTGAAGCGGCGCCTGAAGATCCTCGTCCGTCACTGGGCGGCGGTAGGCGCGGGCGCCAAACTCGCGGATGAAGCGAGTGAGGCAACCGGAGGCCATGTCCCCGAGCTGAGCCGCCTCGCAGCCCACCAGCTGGTTCAAGGGTTGAGCGGCGACCACGCGCTCCGCTACACCGCGCGTCAGGTCGAGCTGCTTCTCGACCATGAGCCGACTCACACCGAGCGCCTCCGCGTCGTTGCCGAAGCCGTTGCCCAGCTCCTCGGGGGGCAACACGTCCGCCGGACGCGAGGCGTCCCCCACCAGATCGCGCAGCGTGTTGTTCAGCTCGAAGCGAGTCAGGCGCCGCAACGGCGAGGGACCTGCGTCACGCGTCAGGCACGCCTGGACGGGATCCAGCGGGCCGTTGTCGACCAGGGGATTGGTACTGGCCTGGCCGCCGCTACCGGTGCTCCCCGCGCTCCCGGTAGGACCCAGGCTCGCCGGCACTGCGGCGGGGTCGGCAGAACATCCCGCCAAGGCTAGGGTCAGGAGACAAACCGGGGCGGCTGGCAACCAGGGGCTCACACACCATGAGTCCGAGCTCGGCGGGGATCCGTCCCAACTGGACCGTGAATTGCTCCGGCGGGACCGGCCCGGTGCCCGTTTTAGAGAGTCAGCCGGAGACTTGGTGGCGCCAGCGCCGGCGCAACCCCAGCAGAGCCAAACCAAAGCCGCTGAAGGCAGCCAACCAGGCCCCCTGAGCGGGGGAACCCACGACGCTGCAAGCGCAGCCAGCGTCGTTCTCCGGGCGCGCGCTGCCGAGGCCCGCTCCTTCTCCGCCCCCCGAGACCAACCCCGCGCCGCCTTCGCTGGTGGTCATGCCGGCATCGCCCGAACCGAGTCCTACGCCTGAGGTGCTGCCGCCCTTGCCAGGCGCAGACGTCGCGCCGCCCTCGCTGAGCACCGGCGCTGCGCCCCCTTCGCTCGGTACATTCGGCGTGCCACCTTCCCCGACCACGGGCCCGCCGCCGCCTTCACCCCCTGCGGGGATGTCCCCGCCCTCGCACAAGTCGCCATTGCCATCGCCGTCGGTGTCGACTTGCGACATGTTGAACGTGTTGGGACAGTTGTCGCAAAGGCTGCCCCAGCCGTCGGCGTCAGGATCCAGCTGATCCGGGTTCGCGACGTCGTTGCAGTTGTCGCAGACGTCGCCGGCGCCATCAGCGTCCGTGTCGAGCTGGCTTTTGTTGTTCTTCAGGTCGCAATTGTCGCAGGCGTCGCCGAATTCGTCGCCATCCGAATTGGTCTGTTCAGGGTTGGCTAGGCCCAAGCAGTTGTCGAACGCGTTCTCGATGCCGTCGCCGTCGTCGTCGATGAACTCGGAAGAGAGCGAGAGCCCACTATATGCGATCACCAGGCAGTCCGCGCCCCCGTTCGCGCTCCACACGACGGGCGATACGGCAGGCTGGATGAGCCCCTTGACGTCGTACGCTCTATCGTCCCAATAGGTTCCCTTGGCGCCGGGAAAGTGGCCACCTGCTGGGACTGGCAACTGCGTCCCCGAAAACCTCCACGTGCCGTCACTGAGGGCAGCTTGCCCATCGCCCACCCCCAGGCGAAAAGTCGCCGAGAGAGTGGACGATGTCACGACCACGTCGTCGAACGACTCGCTGTAGGTATTGGAGGTCTTGGTGATGGCGCCGTCGTTCAGGATCACCGACCCCATGTTCTGATCAGCCGGGTCTTCGTAGATCACGACCAGCGAAGCCCCTTGAGCGTCGGCGTTGGCGGTGCCAGACGGAAAGCCCCGAATGAGGTAGCTCGCGTTGCCGGTAATTCTCGCTGTCACGTCGGCCCGATAAACGCGGTTCAGCTCCGTGGTGTCGAATTGGTCCCAGCACGTGTGTGCAGACGTGCCGATCAAGCTGCCGGTGATGGCCGTCGGCGCAGTCCCAAACTCGACCGAGCTATCCCCGACGGAGCCGTAGACGACCCAATACAGGTAGGCGACGACGATTTGAGCGTTCCCGGGCAAGGTCGTGAGCGCGAGCTGCCCCTCGCTGATAGGCACGGCGGGAGTGTTCCCGGTCCGGCGCCCGCCGAGCCCGATGCCAACCGACGTCATCCCCAGACCCTCGGCGGTCTCGTTGAACGTCAGCGCGTGGGACTGGTCTCCATCCGCGCGCGCGTTCGCCCCCGGCAAAGTAAGCGCGGCTACGGTGAGTACTGAGAAAATGGCGTGATCAAGTCGAGCTCGCATGGGGCGTTCAGCCTAGGCCAGAGGCGGCAAAGTGACAAAGCCCCAGCGCAAGGCAGAGGGTCGGGCTTTCCTCCGGCGGCGGGCGTCACGCCTTCAGAGTGAAGACCTTGCAGGTGCCTTCCGGATGGATCGGCCCCTTGAGCAACTTGCAACCGCCACAGGCGCCCTCGCTCGTCGCGGCGACCCACTGCTGACAGGCTTGGCAGGTCTTGCTCGGATCAGGCGAATGCTCGACGTAGCCGAGGGCGGCGCGCGTGGCGTGCTCGGCCTCGGGGAGCTGGGGCGTTTCCGGGCAGGTCGCCGGGAC
>JANNWK010000961.1:0-4222 GCA_031408355.1 Myxococcales bacterium | reverse complement strand
GTCGCGGCGTGCACGCCGCCGAACGCTCCATGCCGAGTGGTCATCCACTGCTCGAAAGCCTGCTCCTCCGTCTGATTGAAAACATCGCCGGAACTGTTCAGGAAGAACACGATCTCGAACTGGTTCAAACCCTCGCGCGTGAAAAGCTCGTTGGTCTCGGTCATGACGACCGTGAAGCCTTGTTTGTCGGCAATCTCCCTGAGCATCGACTGGCCCGTCCCGATGGATCCGTGGCGGAATCCGGCAGTGCGCGAGTACACGAGCATCTTGAAGGGGCCCGAACGCGCCTCATACGGATCGAGCGGAAGCGCGTTGCCTTCCTCACCACCAGTCCCCAATGCGCCCGCTACCGCACCGCCGCCACCCGCGCCGCCGCCCGTCCCCGAGCCACCCCCCGCGGCACTGCCGCCACGCGTGCTGCTTCCGGCCGAGCTCGTCTGGGGGGCGCCAGCCTGCACGCTGGTGTTGCCGGCGTGGTCGCCCTTCCCCGCCGTGCCAGCGGCCGCCCCCTGACCCTCCGGCTCAGTTTCGCCGATTTCAATCCGAGGTGAGCACCCTACCCAGAGTCCCGTGGCAACAATCAACGCGGGCCCCCAACCTCGCGCTGTCCCTTTGCTAGTCTCCATAGGGGCTGAATGCCGCTGGCCCGGGCGCGCCATTGAAAAAACGACCGACGCCGAAACACCGCTGATTTCCACGGCCATTCCTGGGGTTGCTCGGCGCAAGACGGGAGAGTAGACAGGGGCGCTTGGGCCGCGGTCTCAGCCTCAGCAAGTTCTCGCATTGGGTCTTGGCGCTTGGGGCGGCGCTGAGCTTGACGCAGCGAGCGGCGGCCGCGGGTCCAGAGCAGAAGCCTGCTGAGGCGCCCGCCTCGTTTCGCTGGTCCTTCGTGCGTCTGGCAGGTGCGGAGTCGTGTCCCGGCGCTGAAAGCATCGCGGCCGGTGTGCGCTCGCGTCTGGGGCGCGATCCGTTTGCCAACGACGCGGACCGCAACATCGAGGGCAGCGTGACTCGGGAGGGCCAGCTCTGGCGGGCCCACCTGAACGTGCTCGACCCGGAGGGGACGATCCTGGGCTCGCGTGATCTGCAATCGAGCGAGCCCGACTGCAGCGTGCTAGCGGAGGCCGTTACGCTGGCGGTGGCGCTGGTCATCGATCCGCGCGCGGCGTTCGCGCCGCCCGGCGCGGAGTCAGCGCCGACCGTGGCCGCTCCACCTGAAGCTCCGCCGCCCGTCGAGCCGCCGCCCGTCGAGCCACCGCCGGTCGTCACTCCCGTGCCTGCGCCCGCGCCGGCGCAAGCTCCGCCCACGCCCTCGGGCCCCGTACCTGCTGCCCCTCGGCTGGCCGCGT
The DNA here is from genome assembly GCA_031408355.1 of Myxococcales bacterium. Classification (GTDB taxonomy): domain Bacteria; phylum Myxococcota_A; class Polyangia; order Polyangiales; family Polyangiaceae; genus PMG-095. The sequence goes on along the minus strand of JANNWK010000961.1, from coordinate 2,873 downwards.
CATTGCGCGGCACGGTCGCGCTCGGCTTGCTGCCGCTCGCGGCTTTCGGGGTCGAATCGGCCGGAGAGCTGGGATTGTCTGCACGTTGGGGCCTGTCGGTGGGTGTTTCCTACTTCCCCGAGGTGCGCACCTCCGACGCTGGCTTTGCGTTCGGTCTTTCCGCAGCCTTGCTCGGGTTGTGCGTCGAGGCGGTGCAAGCGCGCGCCGCACGCTTGGCCCTCTGCGGCGAGGCTCAGCTGGGCGCCATGCACGCGGTGGTCTATTCAGTGCGGGCCCTGCCGCCGGGGGACCACCTCTGGGCGGGCGCCCGCGTGGGTCCGCGCCTGGGACTTTCGCTTGGCCGCGCGCTCTGGCTGGAGGCAGGGGGCATGGCGCTCGTGCCGCTGCTACGCCATGAGTTTGCGCTAAAAAACCAGCAAGATCCGGTATTTCAGAGTTCGCCTGTCGCGTTCACCGCCACGCTCGGCCTGAGCGCGTCGATTCGCTAATGGGACGGCAAGGCCCCGTGCATTCAAGGGGAGTGCTTCTGGCAACCTCGCACGTCGAAGGCGTTGCTGACGTCCTCGACGTCGAGAGCATTCACGAAAGCCATGCTGACTTCGTTTGGTGTTCGCTGCACCGATTGGGCGTGCGGCCCGCAGATCTCGAAGACGCCCTGCAAGAGGTGTTCGTGGTCGTCTACCGTCGGCTGGCCTCCTTCGACGGCTCGTCTCGACTCTCTACCTGGCTGTTCGGTATCAGCATGCGGGTCGCCTCGGCGTACCGGCGTAAGGCCTACCGCCGTCGCGAACGCACGGTCGTGGACATCGAGGCCACGGCAGGCGCGAGCCCCGTCAATGGTCCTGAAGAGGCGCTGGACGAGCAAGAGGCCCGCGCGCGACTGGCCAGTGTGCTCGATGAGCTCGAGCCAGCACGCCGGGCCATCTTCGTGATGTTCGAGATCGAAAGTATCGGCTGCCCCGAGATTGCCCAGCAGCTCAGCCTGCCGCTCGGCACGGTGTATTCGCGGCTCGGAGCGGCGCGCAGGGACTTCTCGAAAGCGGCGCTGCGCCTCCGCCGTCGCGAGGAAGCGGGGCTTCGCCGATGAGCGCTCCCCGGCGTTGGCTCGAAACCGAGGAGGCCTCGGCTGAAGCCCAGGAGCTGCTGCGAGCCGGACGGTCACCACCCCGCATGGACGATGCCGTGCGCGGCCGCTCGCGACGGCGCGTCGCGGGCCTGGCCGTGCTGCCGGTCGCCGCGGGCGCGCTCGCCTCTTGGCCTCAACTGGCACTGGGCGCGCTGGCGGGCGCGGTCGGAACTGTCGCGGTGATGTCGGTGCTCACGGCGGTCGCGTCGCGTTCGGTGCCGACCCCGATCACAAGCGCTGCGCCCCCGACCGAAAGGCCACCGGCCCTTTATCGCGATCGCGCGCCCCTGCCAACGCGGGCGCCCGCGCGAGTCAGCGATCCGTCGGACCGAACCAGCGACGCCGTGCCCATGCCCGCGCAAGCGACCGCCGGCAGCGCGCGATCCCCGGTTGTGGGCACCCGACCCGCCGCGAGCGAATCGCCTCCGTCCGCACCTCCGGCAGATGGCCTGCAGCAAGAAATCCAGCTGCTGGAGGAAGCGCGTCGCAAGTTGTCGTCCGAGCCTGGCCAGGCTCGCCGCGTGCTGCTCGAGCACGAACAGCGCTTCGCCGGCGGCCAGTTGCGCATCGAGCGTGAGTTCTTGCTGATCGACGCGCTCGTTCGGCTGGGCCGCCGCAGCGAGGCCGAGTCGCGCGCGCGGGTGCTAGAGGGACAGGCGCCGACGTCGCTGTATGGCGAGCGCCTGACTCAAATCCTCGGCCGCTCCGGTTCGAGCAAGAAGCCGAACGACTAACACTTCGTCACGCTGCTACACCTCAACTTTCGTCGCCAGGTAGCGCGCTTCAAGTTCAAGATCCAGCGGCTTCCCAGCCGAAGAACTCAGCTCCGCTCGCGCCGTCGCGCCGCCGGATCAAAGCGGAAGAATGTCGCCAGCTCCTGATACAGGTCGGGGTGACGCCGCGCGAGCGTCGTCGGCTGCTCGAAAAACTCTTCGACCACGACGGCGAAGAATTCGGGCGCGTTGGTGGCACCGTAGGCGTCGATGCTGGTCTTCCGGTGGTGCTCGACGGCGTCGACGAGCTCGGCGTATTCAGCGCCGGCGACGCGGGACCATACCGCGTAGCGCTCCAGGTCGTCCAACTCCGGCGTGCCGTCCATGGCGCCGTCTTCGGCGTCCAGCTGATGGCCAAACTCGTGCAGCACGACGTCGTGCCCGTCGCGCGAGTTGGCGGCGCCGCTTACGACCGCGTCCCACGACAGCACCACGACGCCGCGCGCCCAGGATTCGCCCAAGCGCGCCTGCTCGTCGTCGATGGCGACATAGCCTTCGCGCCGCTGGATCTTCGCCTTGTAGGTGGATGGGTAGATGATCACGGTGTCGAGCCCGGGATAGAGCGGACTATCGAGTTCCACGCGCCAGAGCAGTAAAAGACAAGCGCGCGCGGCGATAACCACCCGCATCTCGTCGCCGACCGCCAGGCCCTGGGCACCCTCGAAGACTTTCTCGGAGTTGAAGATGCGCACCAGCGTTTCGAGCTTCGTCAGCTCGGATTGGCTGAGGAGCTCCGCGCAGGGCACGTGGCGCCGCAGCAGCTTCCGGAACCGCTCCGGGAATGGCTCAGCAATCACCTCTGCACGACTCAACCGACGCCACCAGTCGAACATGCCGCCCAGCATGGCATGCAATCGGTCTTCGGTGATGGTCGGGCACGCCAAGGTGCGACGCGGCGCGATAATACGACGCGGCACGGCACGGCACGGCGCGGCGCGGGTCGCTCGAACCGCGGGCAGCTGCCCGCGCGTGCC
>JANNWK010000960.1:0-3266 GCA_031408355.1 Myxococcales bacterium | reverse complement strand
CGCCAGCGCGCAAGTCACTGTTCGCAAAATCGGCTTCACCGCTGAACGTTCGCATCTCGTTGATGTCGCCCCGTCGCGAGAAGTCGCGTGTGTCTTGGGAGATGCTGGCGATGACGCCCGCCGAAGCGCCAGGTAGGTTGAGACCGTAGGGTTTTTGCGGGTAGGCCTTGCCCGGGATCAACTGAAGGCCGTCCTGCTGGTAGAGGACCATCAGCTTCTTCCTGGTCCATTCCTCGACCACCGCGTGGTACGGGCGGTATCGGTTGGTCTGACGCAGTGCCTCAAGCTTGGTCAGTGAGGCATAGAAATGGCGCTCCGCTGTTTCCAGAACCGGGCCGCGCGCGCCCCGAAACATATTGAAATGGCTGCCCCAAAAGAGCTCGTAGCCGGGCTCACTCGGCGCGTCTTGGACGGCGCGCTGATAGTGGTCGGGCGCGTCGCCATCGCCGGTCCGGCTCATCAGCATCGCGACCACGCAGTGCTTCATCGCGTTGACGCTCTTGGGCTCGTCCGCGTTGTTCAGCGCCTTCAATCGCTTGTCGAGCTCGAGCCGGATCTGCGCGATGGTTCGATTGCCGGTCGCCGCTTCATACCGACCCAGACACTCGTAAGGGTTAATCTCCGGATCGGCCGCGCTGGCAACGCGCGGAGCTAAGGCGAGCAGGGCCAAAGAGCAGAGAGCGCCCAGCGGGGTTGGAGGCGTTCGTCTCATCTCATTCCCAAACGATGTCGTCGAGGTAAAGCACGGTCGGGGCTAGCGCCTTCGGGTCGCTCCCGGCCGGGTAGTTGGTCACGAAAGCGAAGGCGCCAATCACGGAGCTGATGTTCGGTTCGAGCGACAAATCCAGAATGAGTTGCTGCCAATCGCGACCGATGTTCGAGCCGATCTGCGCCTTGAACGAGTCCTTGAAGTGCTGCTCGGGGTCGTTGATGCCGCCGGCGATGAAGCTTGGCTTGAGCTCGTCCTGCTCCGTGGCAACTTGGAAACGAACTCGCGCGTACTTCCCGAGCAGGTCACGACCCGGGCGGGAACCCCAGCTGTTGGCCGGATAGACCCAATAGACACCCGCCCAGAGCTTCTCCCCCGGCAAGTAGCTGAAGCGGTAGCAGTCGCCGCCAGCGCCCTCCAGCCGTTCCTTGCAGTGTTCGTTGATGTCGGCGGTGATGTGACCGGGCTCTTGCCCGTCCCCCATGTGCCCGCTCGGAGAAAACTCGCTGGAAACGTAGAACGGCCCGTCGAGCGGTCCCGAGTTTGTGATCCGTTCGAGCTCGCCGCTCGGACCGCAGGCCGCGCCGAGCAGACAGACGACGCTTACGGACAGACGACTGGCTGACATGGACGGCTGCCGAACAGTGTTTTCGGCCGCAGCCCATGATCCTCAATTCGCTCGGGGCGTAATCCGCGCCGCTTCCGTCGCGCGTGGGGGCAGGGCAGGCTCGTCGCTCGTCGCCGGGACGACACCGGGAGAAGTCTATTCGCCGATGTCGCTGCGACGGCAGGCGCTGCGCAAGCGGGTGGCCAACGGCGAACGCGGTGAGCGCTCGAGGAAACGCGCAGCGACTTCAGGGGCCGCGGGCGAACTCAGCTGGCACTGGGCGATCGCTCGGAGGCCTTCACGCTCATGCGCCAGCGAGCCGCGAGCGTGTTCGTCCTCGTGCTGGTCGAGCAGCGAGAGCGCCTCCTTCGATCTACCGGCCCGCACGGCGGCGTCGGCGGCGCGGATGAGCTTCATCTCGAATTCGAGCACGATCGGGCTCAATTCAGGCTTGGCGGTTGGGGCGGTCGGCTTCTCCGACAAGGGGTCAGGCGTGCCCGGGCGCGGGGTCCGCGGTCGTGGCGCGCGGGGCAACTCGATAGCAGCGGGGCTCTCTTCGGTCTCGACCGTGACCTCGGTGGGCGGAGGCTCCGCCGGCGCCGGCATCGTGGGTCGCCCCGGAGCGGGTTTGCCAGTGGCCGCGCCAGCGCGGGCCGTGGTCGCTGCCGGTTCCGTGGAACGACTCACGTAGCTGAAGGTAGCTACGCCGCCGAGCGTTAGCGCCACCGCCGCGGTCAGCTTGCCCGCGATCGTCGCGAAGGAGGCCGCCTTGGCCGGCGCGGAACCGGCCGTCACCAGCGTGGCGACAATGCCGACGGCCCCGACACGCCCCAACACCGCGCGGCGCACGCGAGCTGCGTCCTCCGCGCTCGGATCATCATGGGTCTCGGCGGCCCGCAGCAAGCTGCGCGCGCCCGGGCTCAAGTCATCCATTGGGGGCCTCCCTCCGAAGCGCGCGCTGCTTCAGCGCTCTATCAAACTCTTTGCGCGCGGCTCGAAGCCGCGAATAGACCGTATTGACGTTAGTGTCGGTCGCCTCGGCGATCTCCGGCACGCTCAGGCCCTCGATCTCTGCCAGCACGAAGACCGCTGCCTTGCTCTCCTCAAGCCTTTCCAGTAGCTCGCGCAAGATGCGGCTGGCTTCGCTGCGGCTGGCCAGCTCGAGAGGGTCGGCGCCGCCATCCACCACCACTTCGGGATCCCCGACCACCGACGACGTGGCGTGACCCGCCCCCTTGCGTCGCCTGGTGCGGCGGTAGTTGTTGACCACGCGCATCAGGATGCCGAACACCCACGTCTTCAGCGCGCAGCGCCCCTCGAACTGGTCGAGTCGGCGGTAGACCGTGACAAATACTTCCTGGACCACGTCGTCCACGGCGCTTTCGACGACGCCAAGCCGGCGGGCCGTTCGCCAAACTGAAGGGAAGGTTTCTGCGTATACTTGATCGAAGGTCGGGCGCGCGAAGTCCGCCCGGGGCACGACCCGAGAGCTAAACTCCACGGCGGACTCCGGAGGACTATCGTCGCTCGAAGCGGTGTAAGGGGAAAGGCGGGCCGTCAACAGGGCTCTTATCGCGGTGTCTTTTAGGCGCCGCGCCTCAGTCGTCTTCTTGGTGTCCGGCGGGCAGGCCAACCGTCTCGGATTGTGCAGACCTTGCAGCCGTACAGATGCCGCGTGCGGAGCGCGCGAGGCTCACGGCGAAGGGCTTTTCACATAGCTCTCGATTTCGACCCAATCGTCGGCGGCGGCGACGGGCATGCTGTTCGGGTTGAAGTCGCCCGCCCAAGCCTCGTGCGAAGGGTAGGCACTCATCAGGAGGCGTTGGTGCTGAGTCAGCGCCTGAGCCTCCCGAGTCACGACCGCGCGCTCTTCGCCATCGCGGAAGAAGCGCACGGCTTCGGGGCGGGCTCGGCTGTCACGGAGAGCACCAGCAGTCCGCCCTCCACTCG
>JANNWK010000959.1:0-2100 GCA_031408355.1 Myxococcales bacterium | reverse complement strand
CCGAGAACGCAGCCTCCACGCGGCGTCCGCCAGGCACCACGCCCGTGAGCGCGTGACTGCCCGGATCGATGGGCGCGGCAACGCCTACCAGGGCGCCATTGAACGGCTTGCCATCCATGCTGAGAGAAAGCTCGGGATCCTGTGCGCCCGGGCCCGTGACCACGATGGTTACCTTTGGAATACGTGGCCGGAGCGCACCCAACTCCGTCGTAGCATCGCGCACGGCGTTGCGAAACGGCTCGGGCGACTCCGAGTCAAGACTGGTTCGGACCGCCCGCATGTAGGCTTCCTCGGCCTCAACGAAGCGGCCCAGCTTGGCCAGGGCTCGCGCCTCGTAGAGCGCGATCGTGGGGGCGGGCACGAGCGTGTAGGCGCGGTGGAAAAGATCGCGCGCGCTCTCATGGTCGCCCTTGTCCAGCGCTGCCTTCGCCTGGCCCGCTAGATCGCGCGCGGCATTTCGAGTGCTGTCGTCCACGACCTGCGCGGCCGCACTCCCGGACCACAGCAGGCCGGCACTGAGCAGAACCACCGGAGCGATGCGCCGAACTCTCAAAAGCCAAACTCCGTGTTCAAGCTGGGGCGCGGGGCGGGCTTGCGCCGAGGCACGCTGCGCGTAGCGGGGGTAAGAACCACGGGAGCGCTGACCGGCGGTCGGGGCGAAGCGGCCGGCGCTACCGCGGAGGGCTCGGCCTTTACCTCGGACGGCGCGGACGCGGCGGGGACAAGGGGCGAAGGTACTGAGGCAGCCACCTGGGGTGGAACGGCCGCCGCCGCCGAGTCTTCAGTCGCGGCCCGAGCCGGGGACCGTGGGCTGGCCGCGGAACTGGGCCGGGGACCCGGATCCGCCGACCGCAACCCATACAGCAGCAGCAGGGCGGCGCTGGCAACGCCCGCCAGCCCCGCGGCGGGCAACCAACGCCGCTTGGGGTGACTGGGACTGGGCACCGAATTGGTCCGCGTCTGCGGCGAGGGAGTCAGCTCAAACGAGCGCTCCGCGGTCGGCGTCCCCCCCACCAGGGTCTGGCTGGCGGGCGCGTCGCGGATCAACCCGGTGACCGCGGGAGGCGGCAACGTGGCGGCATCGGGGGCCTCGGACACGACGAGCATCCGCAGGCCCGTCACGCCGCTCTCGAGCCAGCCGTCGCGCAGCGATCGGGAAGCGGCATCGACGCGCACGCCCCGCTCGAAGAGCCACAAGGCGAGCGCCTCCCCGAGCTCCCACATCGAATTCCAGCGCTCAGCCGGGGACTTGTTCAAGCAGCGCGCGATGATGACCCAGAGCGGCGCGTCACCGGCGGCAAGCTCCATCGTGGGCGTCGGGGCATCCTTCAGGATGCTCCGCAGCAGCGCGTTGTAGTTCGCTCCCTGGAACGGTGGCGTCCCGGTGATGAGCTCGTAGAGCAGCACGCCCACCGACCAGATATCCGAGCGAAAATCGACGTCGTCCAGGCCCTCGGCCTGCTCCGGCGACAACGCCTGCGGGCTCCCCAGCACGGCCCCCACTTGGGTAAGCCGCGACACTCCCTTGCCGCTTTCGAGCTTCGCAATCCCAAAATCCAGGAGCTTGGGCTGGATGCGGCCCTGGTCGTCGCGGGCAATGAAGACGTTCTCGAGTTTGATATCGCGGTGAACGATGCCTTTTTCGTGGGCCGTGGCGAGCCCGTCAATGACGGGCAGCAGGAGCGCGACCGCTCGCTCCGCCGGCAGCCGCCGTTCGCGCTCCAGTAGCGTGTGGAGGTCCTCGCCCTGCAGCAGCTCCATGGCCAGAAACGGTTCGCCCTGCTCGCTCGTGCCGAAGTCGAGCACCCTGACCATCGCGGGATGCCCCAGTTGCGCCGCCGTGCGCGCCTCGCGAGCCATGCGCTCCACAGCTTCCGTACCCGCCAGCTCCGGCCGCAGCATTTTCAGGGCCACGTCAACGTCGAGCGCCGACGAGCGCGCGACCCAGACGACCCCCATGCCTCCCTCCCCAAGCACGCGCCCAAGCACATAGCGCCCAGCGATAACGTCGCCAGCCTTGCGCTCACGCTGCGTGGCAGGTGGAGTAATCGGTCCCATGTTAAGGATGCCCGACGAACCGAACTCGCTCGGCCGGGGGCA
>JANNWK010000958.1:0-2246 GCA_031408355.1 Myxococcales bacterium | reverse complement strand
CGCCGCGCTTTCATCCGCGCAAAGCACCAGGGCATTTTGGCCAGCGAGAAAGCCGAGATCGAGCGGCACATGCCGGAGTCCGCGCACGAGCAGTTGGCTGTTGTCCGTACACAGCGCCGCCAGCCGTCCCGTGTTCGTCGGCTTCTTCGCCTCGGCGGCGTGCAGGATGACGAGCAGCCGCGTGCGCGTGTGGAGCTGCGGAATCAGTGCGCAGACGCAGCCCTGCAGCAGCATGTGGCAGCGCTCGCAGCGCGGAGCGTCTTTGTAACGATTGCTCAATGTCGGCCCAAGTGCGGCTAGCTGGTGCTAACTCAGCGATGCGCGAGCCGCCACTCGAGGGGGCGATCGCGCACATGTGTGGCGCTCTGGTGGGGCGGCCGGGCCTCGCGCTGGTAGGTGATTTCGGTGACGGAACGCTACTCACGAGTAGCCCTGCACCGAGGGAGGGCCAAGAGAGCTGGCTGCAGTCGTCTGGCCCCCGTCTTGCAAGGACGGCGCCAACATGACTCAAGACACGCAGGAGCACTCCGCCGTCGCTGCAACTCGTGGGCGGGGCGAACGGATGAGGAGCGGGGCGACGCGACCGTTCTTGCCCCATGGGGAGGGACACCGCAGCGGGCGTGCGGCGTGGTTGCGAGCCGCGGTTCTCGGCGCGGACGATGCGATTGTCTCAACCGCCAGCCTCATGATCGGTGTCGCGGCGTCGGACGCCGCGAAGGACGTCATCTTGGTTGCGGGCGTTGCGGGACTCGTTGCGGGGGCCATGTCGATGGCGGTTGGCGAGTTCGTCTCGGTCGGCTCGCAGCGAGACGCGGAGCGGGCAGATATCGAGCGCGAAACGCGAGAGCTGGCCGGGCAGCCGCAAGCCGAGATGAACGAGCTTGCGGTGATCTACGTGAAGCGAGGTGTCGAGAAGGACCTCGCGATGAAAGTCGCGGAGCAGCTTAGCGCGCATGATCGTCTCGGCGCTCACCTGCGCGACGAGCTTGGAATCGACCACGCGTCGCTCGCTCGTCCGGTGCAAGCGGCGTGGATATCGGCCGCGAGCTTCGCTACTTTCGCGGTGGTTCCCATCGCCGCTCTGCTCGTCGCCCCGCAGGCCCTGCGTATTCCGACGATCGCGGGTCTCTCCCTGGCGAGTCTCGCGGCGCTTGGCGCTTTTGGCGGCTACGTCGGCGGCGCGCCGCTTGGCCGCGCGGCGTTGCGCGTCACCGTCGGAGGCGCGATCGCAATGGCAGTGACCGCGGCTATCGGGCGGCTCCTCGGCGTGTCGATTGGGTAGCTATGAGGTGCCGTTCACGGCAAGGAGATCGGGGTAGTCCCGTAGATTGCGGGGGCGACGGTGGAGACGCGCCGCCGCCAGATCGTCGAGAAGATCCGTGCTCTAGGGAGATCGCTCACTCGGGGTGAGCCTATCTGAATGGACGCGGCCATCGATGAGCTCGACCACTCGGTCACATTGTTCTGAGACTCTCGGATCGTGGGTGACGATCAGGAAGGTCGTGTTGGATTCGACGTTAAAGCGGCGCAGCAAGCGAAAGACCTCGTTCGACGACTCCGTGTCTAGGTTTCCCGTTGGTTCATCTGCCAGCACGAGGGGCGGGCTTCTGGCAAGTGCGCGGGCGATGGCGACGCGCTGCTGCTGACCACCGGAGAGCTCGTTGGCACGGTAGTCCAGGCGATCGGCGAGGCCGACCTCGCGGAGCAGATTTTCCGCCCGAGCCCGCAGCTCCTTGGAAGCGAAGCCAGCGTCTCCCCACTCGGGAAGCATGACGTTTTCGAGAGCTGTGAAGGCAGGCAGCAGGTGATGAAACTGGAACACGAAGCCCAGGGTCCGCCCGCGTAGCGCGGTGAGGGCAGCGTCATCCAATCCGGTCGTATCCTGGCCAGCCAAGATGATCTGCCCAGCAGTAGGGCGATCGAGTAGCCCAATCAGGTTGAGGAGCGTGCTCTTGCCCGACCCTGACGGGCCGATGAGGGCGACGAATTCCCCGCGCTTGAGTGAAAGATCTGCAGCGGCGAGCGCAACGGTCTTGACGCCGTCGCCGAACTCCTTTCGGGCCCCGATTACGGAAAGCAGCGGCTCCTCGCCCATCTCAAATGCTCCGGATGGCCGTGGCCGGGTCCAAGCGCGCAGCTCCACGCGCGGGGATGACCGCGGCGACGAGCCCAATACCCGTCGCCAGGGCAGTCGCTCCCGCGAACAAGGCGGGTGTCAGTTGTACCGGGAAACGGGGAGCGCCATC
>JANNWK010000957.1:0-4977 GCA_031408355.1 Myxococcales bacterium | reverse complement strand
GCATCGGCGACACGCTCACCGAGGGCGAAACTCTGACTTTCACCGGCATCCCAAGCTTTGCGCCTGAGCTCTTGGAGCGCGTCCGTCCGACGGATCCGATGCGCGCGAAGCATCTGACTCGCGCCCTCGAACAGTTGGCCGAGGAGGGAGCCGCGCGCATCTTCAAGCCGCGCATCGGTGGCAACTTCATCGTTGGTGTGGTCGGAGCACTGCAGTTTGACGTGCTCGCCGATCGGATCAAGACGGAGTACGACATCCCAGTGGTCTTCGAGTCCGCCGGCCTGTTCACGGCGCGTTGGGTGGAGGATGGCGACGCCGCCCTGCGCAAGAAGTTCGAGAACGGCAATGAGGGCTACCTCGCCGACGACCACACAGGCGCGCTGGTGTTTCTCGCGCGAAACTCGTGGCACCTCGACACGACCCAGAAGGAGTGGCCGGGCCTGACCTTCGCCAAGACGAAGGAGTAGCGCTGGCCGAAGCCCTGAGCAACTCAGCCGCCGGCGAGTTGCTTCGTCAGCGGGTCCTTCTCGAGATACGCCGGCGAGAAGACGTACGCTTCGGCGTTGTTGGCCTGACTGACGACGACGCTGAGCCCGGAAAGCGCACCGGAACCGATGTCGCAGCGCGAGCGTTTGACCGACGCGCCACTCGTCGTCGGCACATCCCAGGTCTTGCCTGGCGTCCCGCCGAAGTCCTGGCAGCTGACGGGCGCCGGGAACTTGGTCGAGAATCGAAACAGCGCCTTGTCGGCCTCCCAGTAGCGCGCGGTGAGCGTGTGCTCGCCGGCCTTGCGGGTGGCCGTGCAGAGCTGCTCCTTGCTGGTCTCAAGCTTCTTGGCCAACGCGAGGTCGGCTGGCGCTGGATCGCAAACTGGGGCCGAAGACGCCTTGTCTGGCGCGGCCCGGTGCTCACCGGCCCAGCCGACGAACAGCTTCAGCAGCGCATCGTTCTGTTGCTTGCTGAGAGCCACAGCATCGGCAGCTGCCTTCACGGCCGCTTCTGCGCCAGCGATCTCCTGATCCAGGGCGCCGAGCGCGGCCTTGTCATCGCCAGCGGCGTCACACTGCTTGTAAGCGTACTCACGCCACTGTTTGGCAAGCGCAAAGTCGTTCGACTTCAGCGACTGGCGAGCTACGTCGAAACCCTGGCCACACTTCTCCGCGTCGCGCTTCTGACAGCCGATCGAGAGCAAGATGAGGGCAAGCGCACACGAACGAGGTCGAGCGATCATCTCCGGCATGTAACCCGGGCCGAGGCTGGCTTTCAACCGGGCTCGCGGCGCGCCCGCGCCCCAGCCGCAAAAGCCCCAACAAACCCCGACGGGCCCGGGCGTCCGGCGGCGCCCGCGAGCTCCTCGCCGCACCGCTTGGCTAGAGTTCAGCCGATTTCCGACATGTGGTAGGCGCGCTCGCCGTGCTCTGCGAGATCGAGGCCCACCTCTTCGTCCTCGCGCGTTGGGCGAAGCCCGATCAGGGCCTTGATCGCGTAGGCCAACGCTACCGTGACCACAACCGCCAGCACGATCGTAAGCCCCATGGCCTTGAGCTGCTCAAGCCACAGCGTCTTGCCCACGACGCCTTTCAAGTGAGTCCCTAGGTTCGGGTTCACCTCCGCGCTGGCAAAGAATCCTGTCAGTAAGGCGCCGAGCGTCCCGCCTACGGCATGCACACCGAACGTATCAAGGGCGTCGTCGTAACCGAACATGTTCTTGAGCCGGGTGCAGGCCAGAAACAGTACGCCACCGGCGAGCACGCCCATGAGCATGGCGCTCGCGGCGCTGACGAAGCCGGCTGCCGGCGTGATCACCACCAGGCCGCCAATCGCGCCAGAACAGAAACCGAGCACCGTAGGCTTGCCGCGGCTCAGCCACTCCGTTCCAGCCCACGCGGTGGCGCCTGCGGCAGCCGCAAGAGTCGTGGTCATGAATGCGTTGGCGGCCACCGCATCGGCAGCCGCCGCGCTGCCAGCATTGAAGCCGTACCAACCAACCCAGAGCATGCCGGTGCCCATCATGGTCAGCACCAGGCTGTGCGGCGCAAAGTTTTCAACCCGAAAACCCTTACGTTTCCCAAGGATCAGCGCCAGCACGAGCGCGGACCAACCCGACGACATGTGCACGACCGTGCCGCCGGCGAAGTCGATGGCCTGGATGCCGGCCTTGGCATTCCAGACGCCGTTCATGAAGCCATCGATGCCCCACGTCATATGCGCGAGCGGCAGGTACACCAGCACCACCCAACCCACGCAGAACAGCATGATGGCGGAAAACTTCATGCGCTCCGCGATGGCACCCACCATCAGGCTCGGCGTGATGATCGCGAACATGAGCTGAAACATCGCCCACACGTTGTGGGAAACCCAGGCCGAGTAGTCAGCGTTGGGCAGGCCGTCCACGCCGCTCAGAAACGCGAACTTCATACTGCCCACGAAGGGACTACCCGGGGCGAACACCGCGCTGTAGCCGAAGGCCCACCAAAGAATAGTGACGCTGCTGGCGAGGCCCAAGCACTGCGCCATGACCGACAAGACATTCTTGCGCCGCACCATGCCGCCGTAGAACAGCGCGAGACCCGGCAAGGTCATGAACAGCACCAGCGCGGTGCACACCATCATCCAGCCGTTGTGGCTGGGACCCGGACCGCCCAGCTTGGTGTCCTTTGCGCCCAGCACGCGCGGGCCGTTGTTCGCGTAGGCTTCGAGGTCCGAAACCCTGTCCGCGAACGCCCTCAGGGAACGGGCTTGATCAGGCCTGTTGGCCGGCGTGATGGGGTCCGCCGCTGGCTGGACCGGGGTGGGCTGCTGCGGGGCCTGGGCGAACGCCGGAGTGGCGGCGAGGGCCAAAAACACAGCGAGGACCCGTGGCAACCATTTCAACATCGCGAGCTCCTTCGGATATTCCGCCTGGGAGCCCGCCCAACTCGAACCCGAGCGCGGAAGCTTCCCCACCCAAGCTAGGAGCGGAAATGTTTCGGTTTGGAGTCGGCAGTGTTTCTGTTGCAGAACACGCGCGCGGGCCAGGCTAGTTCAGTTGCCAGCTTCGATGGTCACGAGCTCGGCCGCAAAGCAGGACAGCGCGTGCAGACTGCGTCGCTGCCACAAAATGCTCGGGTTCGACAGGAAGCGGATTCGATACTGACCGGCAGGCAGGTCCGAGACTTCGCTGATCCAGCTCACGAAGCTCTTGAAGCAGGACGAGTTCATGAACTCTAGCTCCCGCAGATCCATGTGCACCTCAGGAATCGACAGCTCGATGGCCTTCTGGTGCACCCGCGACAGGATCGCCTCCACGCTGTCGGTGACGCGCAGATCGGCGGTACCGGACAGCTTGGCCACCAGTACTGCGCCCACTTGCGTGAGTCGCGCCCGCAGCTCGGCAGCTTGCTCAACTGGCAGAGTTATCTCGTTCACGCTGCACCCTCCTGCCGCTGAGCCAGCAGCACCTCTGTCTCGGCACTGACAGTGATGGTCCCGTTCCTACCGCAAGCCACGCTCATAGCCATCTCGGCTTCTGCGTGAATGCGCGCGAGGCCGAGCCCGGAGCCGTCGGTGCGGGCGGCATTCTTACGCATGAGCCCGAGGTAGTAGACGTTGGCGTCCATTGCGCTCATCTCTGCGATGGTCTGACGAATCAGCGCGGCGTCTTCGGGGTTGGCTCTGTTCTTGGTCCGAATGCGCACTTTCACGCGTTCGCCAAGGCCGCTCACGTCGATGCGGACGCTGGCTTTGCCATCGCGCGAGTATTTCACGGCATTCTCCAAGAGCTCATGGGTGGCGAGCGCAACGCGTGAGGTGGCGTCCGGGTCGGCCAGGGTTCGATCGTAAAAATCAGTCACGAACCTGCGCACGATTGAGACCAGCTCCGGCCGCTTCTCGAACGATAGCTCGCAGAATCCTAGGTCACGGCGCTCGGTCGCTGCTGGCATGCTTCCTAGCTCAGGAACGGCTGCCCGCGCCGGGGCTTAAGTCCGCCGGGCCTGGCGGCCCAAAACCGGCCCCGCCCGCTGGATTCTGGGGTGGCTCAAATTAAGACTGGGCTACTGCGGCCGTAGCTCTGAAGACGGATGAGTCGAGCCTCGACTGTTCAGTCGATCACCGAGCGCCCTGGTGCGGGCAGCGCGGCTGCGCCCCGCGCGCTCCCCAACGCGGCTGAACTGCTACTCTTGGCCGTTAGCGAGCTGGAAGCCGTCCTCGCCCGGGCGCGCAGCAGCATGACGCCAGAAGGCTGGGCCGAGGCCCAGCGCTCGGCGCACCAGGTTTACGTGACGGCCGAACAGGCAGCCTTCCCGGAGGTCGCCAACGCTGTGCTCCACGTTGAAGACGCAGTCGCCGCCATGGCTGAGGGCGAGCTTTTCCCAGACGAAAGCGCGTTCCGTCAGGTGGACGCGGCGCTCAGAGCGGCACGCGCGGCCTGCGTCATGCCCGACCACACGCTGGTCGTCGAGGCGCAGACCAGCCTCGGAGCGGTCTGGGTGGTCAGCGACGACGCGGAGTTCAGATCGGAGCTATTGGGTTCCGTCGCGAAGAAGCGACTCGACGCGCTCAGTCTTCGCGCTGAAGAGCTGGACGCGCGAGCAACGGCGCCCAACGCGCTCATCGTCGACACACGCTGCAAGGACGGCGAAATCTTGTTCGAGGCGGTCGCCAAGTTGAAGGAGCGCGCTCCGCGCATGGCCGTGATCGTGCTTTCGGACGATGGCAGCTACCGCGCGCGCGGGGCCGCTGCACAGCTCGGCGCGGTGCTGTTCTTCTTGCTGCCCGTGCAGGCCGAAAAGATCACACTGGCGCTGGACAGCCTGGACATCGGCACGCTGCAAGAACGCCCGCGCGTGCTGGCGCTCGCTCTGAACGGCAGCATTGAATGGCTGCGCGAGCCGCTGGAAGCCGAGAATATCGAGGTCAAGGTCCTGCACCAGCCCGAGCTCGTCCTGGAAGCGCTCGACGCCTCGCAGCCGAGCGCGCTCGTGGTCGACCAACAGC
>JANNWK010000956.1:0-5717 GCA_031408355.1 Myxococcales bacterium | reverse complement strand
GTGGAACAGCTCGAGCAGCCTTTTCGACGGTGTGTGCTTGTACGCCTCGGTGCTCACCCAGGATACCGGTTCGGTCGGGGATTTCGGCTTCTGTACCCCCAGCTGCAATTGCAGCGCGGAGTGCGGGGATCCGGAGCTCGGTTGCTCGGTGGAACCCACGCTGGGCGCACTGAACGATACCTTCCGCGGACCTGGACTGTGCTTCACCGCGGACGCCGCCATCAAGGAGCTGGATCAGTGTGCGGCGGGTGGAGCGGGTGGAGCGGGCTCCGGAGGCGCTCCAACCAATGAGAGCGGCGCTCCTGCCGTTTCAGGTGCCGGCGGGGTGGGCGGCAACTGACCCAAGCGCACCGCCAACGTTAATTCTTGCCCGGTGACTCCACTCAGGCGCACGCCGGCGACAGCTCGGCGTGCGCACCGGGTGACCTCCGGATCGGGGAAGGTCGTCTCCACTGGCTGGCTGTCTTGCACGCTGCCGTCTGGCGCCAACGTGAGGCGCAGGGCCACGCGACCCCAGAGGCCCTCATCCTGGGCCAGCGCCGCGCGGTAGCACTCGCTGAAACGCGAGCGAAGGGCGGCTAGCTCCACTTGGCTCTCCGCGTTCGCGGCAAGGGGCGTTTCGTCGTCGGGCGCGCGCGGCGGGACTGGCGCGTCGCCCGGCCATTGCTTGACCGTGAGCTCGATATCCAGCTTGCGGCCGAAGCCGGGACGAAAGTCGAGGGCGCGGGCCTTCGTAAGAACGCAGTTCGCGTAGCTCCGCTCGGAGGTCGCCCCGAGGCTACGCGAACCGAGCACTCGGCCCTGCGCGCCCAGGGTCAGACGCAAGCGTGCCTGGCGGCTTGGCTTCGCTACCGCGCGCTGGGCATCCTCGAAGCAGCTGCGGAAGGGCCAGTAGCCTGCGCTGCGAGCCACGCGCAGCAGCTTTCGCGTGGAGCCTTTGGGCGCGCGCGAGAGCAATGACACGTCTACGACCACGCGCGTTGCCGGATGGAAGCCCGTTCGACGCGAGACGTGTTCGGGGCGGCTGCTCCCACCGAGCGCCCACTGAAAGAGCTCCTCGTCTCGCGCCAGCGTGAGCATGTCGGTGGCGAGCTTGCGGTGCCCCTGGGCGGAGTAGAGGGGCTCCAGCATGGCCGTCGCCGCCGCCGCGCCCGGAGCCACCGGCGTCAGCGCTGACGGGGCCGGATCTTCCGGCGCGACGTCTGCCGTGGCCGAGCCGGCGGCTCCGGATGCCGCTTCGCGACGATCGCTCGCCACGCGAGTGGTAGGCGCCATGGCCGCGGGTCCAGCGGGCTGGGGCA
Source organism: Myxococcales bacterium (assembly GCA_031408355.1). GTDB lineage: Bacteria > Myxococcota_A > Polyangia > Polyangiales > Polyangiaceae > PMG-095. Next base: position 4,416 of record JANNWK010000956.1, on the reverse strand, counting down.
GAACCGGCGCTCCGCCGCCAGCGCAAGCCGCGAGCAGGAGCAAGGTGACGGGCGGCAGCCGCTGCATGGAGCTCGCATACCACAGCGGCTTCTGCGCCGGGCCTTCGGCCGGTCTGCTTTCTCGATTGCTGCGGAGCGCGTGGCGGAGGAAATTGCGCGAGGAGGCTGAGCCAGCATGAGCGACGAAAGAGCGGACGTCGGTGGGTTTGAACACGCGCAGAGCTTCGTCGCGGGCGAGGTCGCTGGCAGCTTGGGGCTGGGTCCCCTGGAGATGCAGTACGAAGAGCTGTTTGGCGAGGCGCTGGCCGACGGGGTGATCACGGCCGAGGAGCGCTCTCAGCTCGAGAAGGCCGCCGATAACCTGGGTCTCGATCGCTCACGCCTACTGAGGCTGGAGCAAGCGATGGTGGCCGCCTACCAGTCGCGTCACCGCGTGCAGATAGTCGAGCACTACGAAGAGCCTGGGGCTTCTCTTTCGCCCCTGCGCGTGGAGGCCCAAGGCGACTCCGGTCGCATCCTGCTGCTCAAACGCATCGAGAAGCTCGAACTGCGTGTGAAGGAGCTGGAGGAGGAGCTTCTGCGAGCGCAAGCGGCCGTCAACGTCGAGGTCGATCTCACCGACCTGGAAAGCGCGGCCGATGACGCGAGCGAGGACCCCGAAGAAGTCTGGCGTCGGCTTCGGCGTAACCCCACCGCTCCCGACGGCTACCGGCAACTCTTCCGGATCCACACGGCCCGCGCCGACGCCGACGGCGCATTTCGGGCGTCGGAAGCCCTGGTGGCACTGGGCGTTGCCAGCCCGGACGAGCAAGCCACCTTCGAGCAAGGTCGAGCTCAGACGCTGATCGCACCGCGCGGCAGCCTCTCGCAGGCGGCCTGGCACGATCTCTTGTTCCACCCGGAGCAAGAGCTGCTGACCGGTCAGATTTTCAGCCTGATCGCGCCTGCCGTGCTGGTCGGACGCGTCACCTCCCTGCGCCGCGACGGCAAGCTGCATCAGCCCGCGCCAGGCGCCAAACAAGACGTGGCCAAGGCGACCATCACGGCGGTGCGCGCGGTGCCGTGGGCTGCGGCGATTTTGGGGCTGGCGTGTCCGAACGTGTTTGTCGAAAAGGAACGGGACACGGGCTTCGAGCACATGCCTGGGATCCCGCCGTGCACCGTGATCGGCAGGCGCGTGCTTTCGGGCAGAAGCCAGCTCGAACAAGCCTTCTTCGTCGGTCGACACCTCACCTGGTACCGCCAGGAGATGTACCTGAAAACGCTGTTCAGCGCGGTGCCGGATCTGGAAGATCTGTTTCTGGCCGCGCTGACGATTGGCAATCCGGGTCTGCCCATCGCCGACGACATGAAACGCCGCGTGACCCCGATAGCCCACGCCATCGAGCCGATGCTGGAAGCCGGGCAGGTGGACGCGCTGCGCGGTTGTTTCCTGCGGTTTGTCGAGGAGGGCGGGCGCACCAACCTGCAGCGTTGGAGCGCCGCCGCCAGCAAGACGGCTGCCCGCGCAGGCCTGCTCCTCTGCGGAGATCTGGGGACGGCCCTCACGCTGCTTGAGGCCGAGGAAGGCAAGCAGGGCGAGCTGGGCAAGGATCTCCTCTGGTTCTCCGCCAGCGATCGGTATGGAAAGCTTCGTCGTCAGCTGGGCGTGGCCAAGGCGACCACCTAGACCCGCGTAGGGCGGACACGAGCCATGTTAGGAACTTGGTATGCCTGAGCGAAAGAAGAAGCAGAGTCGTGGTTCTCGCGCGGGTCTTGGAGTCGCGGCTCGCGCAGCGGCTCAGGTGGGGTCTCGCAGCGCCGCCCAAGTGGTCAAGGATCTGCGGGCGCGCGGCATCGACCGCGCCAAAATCGGCGGATTTGACATCGACGGAGTGCTGCGCGGGAAATATGTGTCGCTCGCCAAGCTTGAGTCGGCGCTCGCCAACGGCTTCGGCTTCTGCGACGTCATCTTCGGCTGGGACGTGGCCGACAAGCTCTACGACAACGCTCAGGTCACGGGCTGGCACACGGGCTACCCGGACGTGCAGGCCGAGCTCGATCCCGCCACCTTGCGCTCCATCCCTTGGGAGCCGGGCGTGGCCGCGATGCTTGCCGACTTCAAGAATGGGGATGGCTCGGCGCATCCGGCTTGCCCGCGCTCGCTCTTGAAGAGCGTTATCGCTCGGGCCGAGGGGCTGGGTTACAGGCCGATGGTCGGCGCGGAGTACGAGTTCTACCTGTTCAAGGAAACGCGCGATTCGCTGCAAGAAAAGGCGTTCAGGCAGCTGACGCCGCTCGACCCTGGCATGTTCGGCTACAGCTGGGTCCGCAGCGGCCAGGACTCCGCGCTCATGCGCGACATCATGCACGGCATGCGCGATTTCGACATCGAGATTGAGGGCCTGCATACCGAAACCGGGCCCGGCGTGTACGAGGTGGCAATCCGCTATGACGACGCCCAGAAGACGGCAGACCGCGCCGCGTTGTTCAAGGTGGCATTGAAGCAGATCGTGCATCGCCACGGTGTGTCGGTGACGTTCATGGCCAAGTGGAACAGCGCTTTGCCGGGGTCAAGTGGCCACCTCCATCAGAGCTTGTGGAAGAACGGCAAGAACGCGTTTGTCGATGCCAAGGCGGCCCGCGGCATGTCCTCGCTCATGCAGTCCTACCTGGCGGGGCAGGTGGCGCTGATGCCGGAGCTCACGTGCATGGTGTCGCCCACCATCAATAGCTACAAGCGCTACGTGCCGGGGGTGTGGGCGCCGCTCGTGGCCGGTTGGGGCGTCGAGAATCGCACCTGTTCGTGCCGGGTTATCGGGCTGGGGCAGGGTGGCGCGCTGCGCATTGAACACCGCCAGCCGGCAGCGGACATGAACCCGTACTTGGCTCTGGCAGCCACGCTCGGGGCCGGCTTGTGGGGCATAGAGAAGCGGCTTCCGCTCCCTCCTGAAACGCGGGGGGACGCCGGCGGCGAAGGCCCGGGTCGGTTGCCCCGCAGCCTGGGCGAAGCGGCCTCGCTGCTTTCGCAGAGTCGGGCCGCGCGCTCACTGTTCGGCGATGGCTTCGTTGATCACTACGTGCGCACCCGCCAGTGGGAAGTGCGCGAGTACGAAAAGGTCGTTTCGGATTGGGAGCTGTCCCGTTACTTTGAGGTCATATGAGCATCTGGAGTTTCCCGACAAAGATCGTGTTCGGCGCGGGAGAGGTGCGCCGCCTGGGTGAAGAGGCCGCCGCTCTCGGAGTTTCGCGAGTGTTGGTCGTTTCGGACGCGGGTGTGGAGCGCGCGGGGCTTTTGCGGCCGGCCCTCTCAGCGCTTGCGGCTCAAAGTATCGCGGCCGAGGTCTTCACTGGCGTCGACGGCAACCCAACGCAGCAGAACATCGAGGAGGGCAGCCTTGCCTACGCGGCGGCGCGCGCGCAGGCGGTCGTCGCCATTGGGGGAGGCTCACCCATGGACGCCGGCAAGCTCATCGCTCTGCGCGCCAAGTGCAGCCTGCCGTTTGAGGAGCTCGACGACGCCATCGACGGCGGCGTGCACGTCCCGGCCGACGTGCCCCCGATCATTGCTGTGCCCACCACGGCGGGAACCGGCAGCGAAGTGGGCCGTTCCGGCGTGCTGACCGTGCGTTCAACCGGCAGAAAGACGGTGATCTTTTCGCCGCGGCTGCTGGCCAAGGTGGCGATTTTGGATCCGGAGCTCACGGTCTCCATGCCCCCAGGGGTGACGGCGGCCACCGGTTTCGACGCCCTCACTCATTGTATTGAAGCGTACCTGTCGCTTGGCGACCACCCGCTGGCGGACGCGATCGCGCTGGGCGGTATCGAGCTGGCCGTGCGTTTCTTGGAGCGCGCCGTGGAGGCGCCGGGCGACTTGGAAGCGCGCGGTGGCATGATGAAGGCCGCGATGATGGGCGCTGTCGCCTTCCAGAAGGGCCTTGGCGCCTGCCATTCGCTCGCCCATCCGCTGTCCAGCGAGCACGGCCTCCACCATGGGCTCGCCAACGCTCTGTGCTTGCCCGCCGTGATCGGCTTCAACGCGGCCTGTGTGCCGGATCGCGTGCGTCGGCTCGGCGTGCTGCTCGGGGATGTTGACGCCGCGGCAGCGCTCTCCGCCCTGCGCAGCCGAGTCGGCATTCTCGGGGGACTCGCCGGCCAGGGGCTGCGCGAGGAGCACCTGGCGGCGCTGGCGAAAAAGGCCCTCGAAGACGCCTGCCATCGCAGCAATCCCCGGCCGTGTACCGAAGCGGATCTGCTCAGCCTGTATCGCGCCTCGCTGTAGGGTCCTCGCGCGACCGTCAAACGCGTGGCGCGGCGCAACCGCGGGTGACCCGGCGTGACACCAGGATCACGCGCGGCGGTCCGAATCGGGCTTCGAAGCGCCCCCATGACCACCAAGTGGGAGGTTGGCGCCTCTGCGAAATCACTCGACATTGT
>JANNWK010000955.1:0-1542 GCA_031408355.1 Myxococcales bacterium | reverse complement strand
ACCTCGGCGCAATCCCAGCCCGCGCATCGCCGCCGCTCACCCGCCCGAACGCGTGCAGGCCATCCGCAATCTGATGGCCTTTCTGCGCCAGTACCGCGCCGCCTGGCACGCCTGGCGCGCCGGCAAGCGTGAGCAAGTATTTCCTGCCGGAACCTACGCGCTACGCGTCCACGCCCGCGTCGCCTGCGCGCCGGCGTGTCCGATGTAGCGGAATCGGCAACTTGGGGAGCCGTAGGGGAACGCGGCGCTGAGGAGCGGGCGCTGGGCACGGCTACGTCTTCGCTGGGTGCTGCTGACTGGCAGCAGTGATTGCAGCACTGCTTGGCGCGCTTCCACTGCGTGGCGGGGCCTCGGAATGGCCTTGGTTGGGTCGCGTTTGGGCGCGAGCCAGTCCCTGGGTTGCTTCGCCTCTAGCCTTGCCGGTTCATTTCGCAATACATCCCGGGTCGGGTCTGCTCGGTCGGGTCTGCTGCTCGGGTCGGGGTTGGTCTGCTCGTCCGTCGCAATACATCCCGGGTCGGGTCTGCTGGGTCTGCTCCGCTCGGGTCGGGTCTGCTGGCTCGCTCGGCACCCACGCGCGGTGTTAGCGTGGCTGCACATGAGTCGCTTGAACGTCACGCTTTGCGCACTCGGCCTGAGCGGCCTTGCGTGCGATGGCGTCAGCGGCCCGCTGCTTCTCATCGGCCAGGGCGGCGCCGGCACGGGCGGAGCGCCAATAGTCGCTTCAGCAGGAAGCGCTGGCAATTCGCAGGCCTTCAGCCCGTTACCCGGCACTTCGTGGCAGGCCCAGCTGAGCGGCACCATCGACACGGAGCTCGACGTCGAGCTGTTCTATTTGGACGCGGACGTGGCCGGCAAACCAGCGCTGACCGACCTGCTCGTGCGCGGTCGACACGTCGTGTGCTACCTGAGCGCCGGCACCTTCGAGCCTTGGCGCAACGACGCGGACCAGTTTCCAGCCGGTGTTCTGGGCGATGAGCTGGACCAGTACCCGGACGAGCGGTGGCTCGACGTTCGCGACTCGGTCGTGCGTGGTCTCATGCAAGAGCGCATCGCGCGGCTCCGGGCCGCCGGCTGTGAGGGCGTGGTTCCCGCGTCGCTGAATGGCCATGAGCAGGACCGTAAGTTCGGCCTCACCGCCGCCGACGCGGTCGAGTACGCGGTCTGGCTCGGTCAGGAGCTGCACGCGCAGGGGATGTCGGCGGGCCTGTCGGTGCCAGGCGACCTGCTGCCCGCGCTCGCCGGTGCCTTCGATTGGGGGCTCGCCGTTGGCTGTCTTTCAACCTCCGGCTGCGCCGGCTACGTCCCCGTGCGGCAACGCGACCGAGCGGTCCTGCTCGTGGAGTTCGGCGACGAGGGCGATCTCGCGGAGGTATGTGCGGGCGCTTCAGCGCGAGGCTTCGATGCGCTGGTCAAGCGGCCGAATTTCGACGCTTTTCGCCTTGAATGCCCCTAGATGGGCGGGAATCTTCGATGGGCGTGCGAATACCCTGACCACTTTCCACCTGTCAGGCCACTTAGGGGAGTTGAGGCCTGCTTGGT
>JANNWK010000954.1:0-5683 GCA_031408355.1 Myxococcales bacterium | reverse complement strand
GCGGGGGCCAGGAAGCCACGTGGATCGGCGTAGCGAAGGACGAGCGATGCGTCGGCGACCCCCGCAACCAAGAGGCAGAAGCGTCCGGTCAAATCAGTTGGCAGCGAGAGGGCCCGCGTCTCCATTCTTGCGCTCGAAGGGGCTTGGCAACCGCGCAGCTGCGCCGCGCCGCCCTCGACACTTTGAATTTCCCCCCGGATCGTCACCGCGGGGAGTGGTCGCCCCGCCTCGTCGCTCAACACGCCGCGAACCTCGAAGCCGCCGGTGGGTGCTGCCTCCACGGACGCCGCGAACGCCGCGCTGCCAGAGACCTTGAGCCTCGGCTCGATGGCGGCCGCCGAGCCGGGAAGGCTCGCGGTTGCGCTGAATCCCAGCGCGAAAACCCACGGGCTCCACGGAAGCTGGCTAGCGGTAGGCCCGGGCCGCGACATTGGCGCGGCCAAGATAGCCGAAAGACGGTAGGTGAAGAGTCCCTTTGAAGCGGCGAGCCGCTCTGGACGTCCAACCGAAGCGAGCGACCCTGATGAATGACGCGCTCGCAACGACCCCGGCGAAGCACCCCCAAACACGGCGCTGCCGGCCGCCTTGGTGTGTCGCCGATGCCCGAAGGTCAGGACGATCGTGATATCTTCCGGCGCGATGCTTCCTGCCCGAGTGCTGCGTGCGCTTTCGGTACTGCTGTTTTGGGGGACTTGGCTCACATCATCGGTTGCGCGCGCCCAGGATGGCGACTTCGAGCGACTGGTCTACAACTTGGCCAACGCCGACGATTTCCGGTTGCGAACCCAGGCGGCGCTGGCGCTCGGCGCATCGATGAGCGACCGGGCCGTGGCTCCCCTCTGCGGGGCACTCGCGGATTCCAATACGACCGTTCGCGCCGCCTCCGCCGCGGCCCTGGGCAGACTCAGCCCGCGCGGGGAGGACTGCCTCGAGGAGCGCCTGTCGTCCGAGGCGAACGACGTCGTCGTAGAAACGATCGCGAAGGCCCTTGAACCGCTGTTTGCGGCTGAGACGAAGTTCTATATCTCCCTCGGTAAGGCGACAGACAAGACAGGCCGCACCGGCTCGCAAGTAGAGGCGATGGTACGCCGGGCAATGACCTCGAAGGTGCGACAAACAGCCGGGTTTCTTCGCGCACCAAGCAAGGAGTCGAGCGGAGACGCCAAGCGACGCCTGGGCGCACACCCAGGCGTCAAAGCTTTCTTCCTGTCCCCCAGTGTTGCCCTGCCGGACTATTCGGGTGGCAATTTGAAGGTGAAGCTCGAGGTGGCCATGCTCACCTACCCGGACAAAAACCTGCTCGGTAGCTTTTCGGTCAATTTGACCGAGCCAGGAGTCGATCCGGGCAGCGTCGAGAATGAAAACGACCTCATCCGCATGGCCGCCGAGAAGGCCGTCGACAAGTTCGCGGGCATCGCGCCTCATCAGTGAAGTCGTGCCCGCCGTCTCGTCGAGCGAAACGCGACAAACGCCCCCAGCCGCTGCTCGGTTCTTGCTCGCGCGGCCTAAGCGCCCCTAAGCTTTCTCCTTTTCGAGCTTGGGGTTCCTAGCTCGAGGTTCCACTAGGAGAACGTTCAATGCCCCCAGCGGCAACAGGATCCGTGCCCGCAACCGGTCGCCATCAGCGGCGCCTAAAGAACTACCTGCTGGATGCGCACTTCCAGCTGAAATACACCGCGTACCTGGTGGGCATCGCCGTCCTGTTCAGCGTGTGCCTGGGCACGCTGCTTTGGCGCACGAGCGAGGCGGTGATCGCGCAGAGCAGTCAGACGGTCGCTCAGGGTGAGAAGGTCGTCGGTCGCGGCCGCGAGGTCTTGGAAGAGAGCCGCAAGGTGAGCGAAGTCGTGAAGATGAACATCGTGAAGGACCCCGTCTACAGCGACAACCCAGCGCTGCTTGAGGCCTTCAAAGGTGACGCGGACAAACAGGACGAGCGACTGAAAGAACAGCAGGCTGCGCTCGAAACGCAGTCCGCTGAACTCAAGGTTCGCGCCTCTGCCATTCGCGGGCAGCAGCGCATCATGCTGGTCACGCTGACGACTGCGTTGACGTTCCTGGTGGTCCTGATCGGCTTCGCTGGCATTCTGGTCACCCACAAAGTTGCCGGGCCGATCCACAAGATGAAGCGCCAGATCCGCGACGTTGGCGAGGGGCACCTGCGCGTTCCAAACAAGCTTCGCAAGGGCGACGAACTTATCGACTTTTTCGAGGCGTTCGAGACCATGGTCCTGAACCTGCGCTCGCGGCAGCAGGGAGAGATCGACCAGCTCGAGCAGGCCATTCAGACTTTGGAACCCAAAGCCGAACCCGGTGAGCTGGAACCGCTATTTCAGCTTCGTCAGAAGATGAGGGATGCCCTCAACACGTAGCGCAGCTCTCGGGATTTGCCCTCAGAAGGCGGCCTCCACGTAGTCGATCACCGGGCCAGCTTCGTCGAAGCGCACACTTGCGGCGTCAAAGCGCAAGCGGTTGACGCTGACGTCATGCCGGTAGCGCCGCGACCAGAGTCGGGCGCCGGCGAGGCGAATGCGCTGACGCTTCCGGCCATCGACGCTCCCGAACCCACTCGTCCAGGAGCCGGGGCCTCGGGTTCTTACCTCAACGACGACGACCAAATCGCCGCGGCGCGCCACGACGTCGAGTTCCAAGTAGGAGAGTCGCAGATTGGTTGCGACCACTTGGAAGCCACGTGCCGCTAGAAGCCGCGCGACGGCCTGCTCAGCCGCCCGCCCGCGGAGTGCGCGGGCGCTATAGCGGTTCGAGGCCGCAGGCGGCTCGATCTCCCGCGCAGTTCTTGGCTTCTTTGAAGTGCTTGTTCTTGTTGTAGCGGGAGCCGGCGCGGATGCAGTACGAGCCCGCGAGCTGCCCGCCCCCACCAAGCTTGAGGTCATCGACGAGCTGCTCGCACTGGAAGCCCTCTGGGCACTCGCAGTAACGGGCGTTTTTGTCCGGGCCATCGCAGCGACACGAGCAGTACACGGCCTGGTCGGTCTGGCGATCCACCAGTTGCGGCGGAACGGCGACGTTGATGTTGTCTTCGCTGTTGCGGTCGCCCGGGTTCGTTTCCGTCCCCGGGATCGAGCACTGTGGCGCCCAGCTCCCGTTCTGCATCGTGTTGGGGCCTGGATCCGAGTACGGAGCGGCCTGTGCGCCCGTCTGACCCGCCGGGCAACTCACACGGCCCTGGAAGTGGTTGACCAAGCAAACCCGCGTCTCACACTGGAAGGAACGGCTTTCCACGTTGGTCTCGGTGACCTGGAAACCGTTGAAAGTCTGCTGATACTCGTCTTCTGGCGTGCACGGGTCACCCACGCCGCCAGGGGTACAGCCTAGGGCCGTCCAGCCCAGAACTAACGCGCCCGCCCAGGAACCAGTGCTCAACAACCTTGTCATCGTGTGCTTGCTACCAATTGTGTGCATGAGTGTGTGCAAACGTACTCGGTGAGAACCAGTTTTTCCGGCGGACCGTCGCGACACGCTAATCGAGCGCGCCAAAGCCCGTCAACGCGAAAGAAGCCCCGCGAGCGAGCGCGAGCGAACAAGCCAGGCCGGCGCCGGAAAGTTTGGGCGTCGCTGTGCCGGGCGTCGGTCTGCCACGAGCTCGCGGCCCGCTTGGCCTGCCCGATGCCCCACGCAAGTCGTAGCAACGGACGCCTGGGCGATCACGCCCAAGGCCAGTCCCCCCGGCCGGTTCCGACTCACCACGCGAGGCATCTTTCGCTGGAGAGCTCACGGCCGGGAGTAGCCGCGGCCTCGCCGCGGTGGCTTTCCTCATGTCGTGAATTTTCCGGCTTCGTTCGAAACACTCCCGAACAGCCCGCTGAGTTTCAACGAGGCTTGACAATGGATCCCGCCACTATCTAACATGCCGCACCCCAGTGGGTTGTATCTATCGGTAGTTGTTCGGTTTTTTCGTCCTAGGCCCCCCCGCCCGTCCGAAGCCCCTCCCAAAGCGGGGCCGTGGCGCTTCCCCGCTGTGGAAAGCGCGCCTCTCTCACCACCCAAGAGGATTCATGTTCCGAATGCGCCTGGTCGCGGTCAGCATCTTGGCTTCAGCCGTCTTGTCGAGTTCGCTCGGCATCACCAACATTGCCCGCGCCGAGGAGGTCCTGGACTTGGACGCTCCCACTCCGCCGAAAAAGAAGGGGGCGAAGGCGGACGGTGCTGCTACGCCCGCGAAGAAGGGCAAGGGCGGCGTCGACATCGATCTCGATGAGGATGCTCCTAAGCAGCGGAGTGCGGTGGTGGCGGGGAATATGACGGAAGGTGCTGCGCAGGCCAAGCAGCTCTTCGACAAGGAGCGCTGGAGTGAAGCGGCCCAAGCGCTCCACCGCGTCGTGTCAGGCGAAACGGGTGACGATCCCGGGAACAAGCAACTCGCCGAGTACTTCCTGGCGATCTCGCTCTACCGACTCAAGTTCTACCAGGCCAGCTACGCGATCTTCAGTGTTGTGGCGGACAACCCCACGCACCTAAAGTTCAAGGAGACGTTGCTGTGGCTCGCCAAGCTTGCAACGCAGTTGCCGGAACCGGCGGACATCATCGAGCGCGTCGGGAAGTACAACGACGACGATCTGTCGCGTTTCGACAACGCCCAGCAGCGCGACCTGTACTGGCAGCTCAACTTCATGCTGGGTCGGTACAAGTACCGAAACCGCCAGTTCGAAGAGGCCGTTCGCCTCTTCCAGAAGGTGGATCGCCGCAGCGAGTATTACGTCAAGGCCCAGTTCTTCACTGGCATCAGCTACGTTCAGCTCCGCAAGGCCGTGCCGGCAGTCAAGGCCTTCCAGCGTATCGAGAAGGCGTTGGACGAGGGCGTCGAGGGCGTGGACGACGAGGATCGCATGCGCGATCTTGCCTACCTTTCAATGGCGCGGACCTACTACTCTTCGTCGATTACACTCGACGCCGAGACGAACGCCCCAACCGTCAACAGCACGAAGTTGAGCGCGGCCGTGAAGTATTGGAACGAGGTCGACGTGACCAGTGAGTACTGGCTCGACGCCTTGTTTGAGGAGTCTTGGGCGTATTTCATGGCGGGCGACTACCCGCGTTCGCTGGGCAATATCCACACGCTCGGAGCGCCCTATTTCCCCAACTCGTTCTACCCAGAGTCGGAAGTGCTCCGGGCGATCATTTACTTCACCAACTGCAACTACGACGCGGCCACGACCGTCGTTGCCAGGTTCAGCCTGCGCTACACGCCGATCAAGGACGAACTCGAAAAGATCCTCAAGAACTACAAAGGCGAGAACAAGGAGGACGCGTTCTTCAAGTTCTTGCTCGAGGTGCGTGAGGGCAAGAGCGACATCCCGGCCTCCGTTCGGCCGATCGTTGAGATTGCGCTTTCCGATCGCCAGCTTCTTCGCAACATCGACTACGTGAAGTTGCTGGAGGAAGAGGACAAGCGCTTCAAGAAGGCGCCCGCGGACTTCCAGAGTTCCGGTCTCGGGCAGCAAGTATCGGACGCCTTGAAGCTAGCGCGGGATCTCGCAGTGCGTCAGGCCGGCGAGCTCGCGCTCGGTCGCTACCAACGCTACGTCGACGAGCTCAACGAGCATCTGCGTAACGGTGAGAAGATCCTCATCGATATCACCGCCGCACAGCGAAACTTGCTCGATGAAAAGCTGCAGACCAACCAGGTCAGCAAGGCCGAATCCAAGATTTTCGGGGTGGTGAAGCC
>JANNWK010000953.1:0-1826 GCA_031408355.1 Myxococcales bacterium | reverse complement strand
CGAGCTGGCGTCGCGCCTGTCTTACTTTCTGTGGAGTAGCGCGCCCGACGAAGCGCTGCTGCAGGTTGCCGCGGACGGCTCGTTGATGGAGCCGGCCACGCTCTCGGCGACGGTCGAGCGCCTGCTCGAGGATCCGAAGTCGAAGCGCTTTGTCACGCAGTTTGCAGGCCAATGGCTTGGCGCACGTCGCGTCGTGTCGCATGCCGTCGTTCCGGAGCTCTACGATTGGACGCCGGGCGTGGCGCGCGCCGCGGGCGACGAAATGTTTCTATATTTCTCGGAGTTTCTGGGCAGCCAGCGCTCGTGGTTCGAGTTCCTGGAGGCGGACGTCAACTACGTGGAGCAGGCCCTCGCTCATTTCTACGCCATGCCGCCACCGACGGTAGCGGGCGCCGTGCGGCTTGAATACAAGGACGACCAGCGCTTCGGCTTCTTCGGGTTGGCCGGCTTTCTGGCGCTGTCGTCGCCGGACCGGCGGACGTCGCCGTCGCTGCGAGGCGGTTGGATCTTGAGCAACCTGCTGTGCGCGGAGCCGCCTGAGCCGCCCCCGAACGTGCCCAAGCTCGAAGGCCAAGGCCTGGACCCTGCGACGTTCAACGTGCGTCAGAATCTGGAGCGGCATCGCGAGAGCCCGGAGTGCGCTGCCTGCCATGCGCTATTCGATCCGTACGGCCTCGCCCTGGAGGAGTTCGACGCCATCGGCAAGTACCGCAGCGCCTACCCAGACGGCACCCCCGTGGATGCCTCCGCCGTGCTGCCTGCTTCCGAAGCCCATCCCGAAGGCCTGGCGTTCACGGGGCTCGAAGGCTTGGCGCGCGTGGTCGCGGCCGATCCCCAGTTTGGCGCCTGTCTGGGCGAGAAGCTCTTTACCTACGGCCTGGGCCGGCTCGTGAGCGCCAGTGACGCGCCCTACCTGGAGCGAGCCCAACAGGAATGGCGTGCCGCAGGCCAGACTCCCAGCATTCACCGTTTGATTCAGGCCCTCGTCTTGACGGAGCCGTTTCGGTTCCGCCGTGGCGAAGGGCCAGTGAGCGTCCAACCATGAAGCGCTCCGTTTCTCGCAGAGTTCTGCTCCGCGGCGCGGGCGTGGCGCTCGCCCTACCGTGGCTGGAATCCCTCGCTCCGCGAACGTTGCGCGCGCAGGCCGCCAACTCGCCTCGGCGCTTTCTGCCGATCTTTCTGCCTAACGGCGCCTCCGACTTCTGGCGCCCCAAAAGCGCCGGCCGTGGCGACGCTTGGCAGCTGTCCCCGGTGCTGGAGCCGTTCGGAGCTGCCCTCAAGGCCAAGCTCAGCGTGGTGACCGGCCTCGAAAACGGCTCGGTGTTCAATGCCGACGGCTCGCCCAGCGTCGACCCGAGCCACAGCCGCCTGGCCGGCGCCTGGCTGACCTGCGTGAATGCCGCTGAGGTGCGCTCGCAGCTAGCGAGCGAGGAGGCCAATGGCGTGTCGGTCGACCAGGTCCTGGCGCAGCATCCCGCGTTCGGCGCCGAAACGGCGTTCGCTTCGCTGCAGGTCGGTCTGTCCACCCCCCTCGGCAGCTGCGACGCGGAGCCGTGCTCCAGCAGTCGTAGCGTTTCTTGGGCCAGCAGCACGCAGCCCATGTACAAAGTGGTGGATCCACTCGAGGTTTTCGAGCGCATCGTCAGCGTGGCTCGCCCGACCGATCCCACCCTTCCAGCCGCCATTGAAGCCCGCAAGCGCCTGGCTCGGGACCAGAGCGTGCTCGACGCCGTGCTGGAAAACGCCCAGCGAACGCGGGCGCTCCTTGGCACCAGCGATCAGCGCCGCATGGACGAGTTTCTCGATTCGGTGCGGGCGGTCGAGCG
>JANNWK010000952.1:0-11128 GCA_031408355.1 Myxococcales bacterium | reverse complement strand
CCCACCACCTGGTACCCGCGATCCAGCGCATGCTGAAGCATGTACTGCCCCAGCTTGCCGGAGGCGCCGACGATGCAGATCTTCAAGTGCCCCGCCGCCCGCCCCACAGGGCCAGGTGCAGCCGCGTGGAGAAGCGCAGGGAGAGGGACTGAGACCAGGCCGCCACGGCGGGCGAGCGCTCTGAAAGCTCAAGTGGCGTGGCGGCTTCGGGCATGAGTAGCGTGCGTTCTCGGGGCCACTCGAAGCGTTTGCGCAGGGCTTCGGCTTCATCCCGATCCTGCTCGCTAGCAACGACCAGCTTGAGGTACGCGCGGCCGGTGTCGCGCAGGGCGTGCAGGGCGTGCGGGCGGAGCCTCAGGGCCTCGCTGTCGCCGGCGCTCGCCAGCTTGGGCGATACGTTCCATTGATTCACCCGCGCGGCCAGGCTTGCTAGCGGTGAAAGCGTGCCGTTGGTCTCGATTTCGATGAAGAGCTCGGCCGGCACCCGCGAGAAGACCTGCTCGAGCGCGCGCTGCTGCAGGAGCGGCTCGCCGCCCGTGACCACGATGTGCTGGGAAGGCGCGCTCCGGAACTGTTCGGCTACGTCTTCGACGGACGCTTGGCGCACCTCGCGTTCGTAGTCATAGCGGTCGAAGTCCCAAGTGTACTTGGTGTCGCAGTAGTGGCAGTGCAGGTTGCACAGCGCGAGCCGCACGAAGCGGCACGGTTTGCCGAGGCTTTCGCCCTCCCCCTGTAGGCTGTCGAACACCTCGGACAGGTGCAGGTGGCGTTCGTCTTCTGACGTCGCTCGAACGGGGCTCGTCGCCTTCGCTTCGTCCTCGGCTGCGGTCAAAGGCTGGTGCGGATCTTCCGGCCGGTGCTGGCGGGGGCCGCCACCGGCGGGGGCGGGGGCACGGCGGGCTTCGGATCCACTCTTGTTGGCGCAGCTGGCTTCGCGCGCGACGCCGTCAAGGCCGCCGATTTTGGGGCCTTCGCGGCCGCTGCGGCGCTGGCTTGAGCCTTGAGCTGCTCCGCCTTCATGCGTCCGTTCTCCGCCTTGGCTTTCTCGGTCTCGGCTTTGGCGGCCTCAACTTCTTGACTCGAACGCCCCGACTTAGCGCGTTCGTCTTCCATCGCCTTGTCGGTGGCCGTCTTGGTCAAGGCTGCTTGTTCGGCCTGGGTTTGAGCCGCGGCGACTCCCGCTTTGTCCGCACCCATTTTCATGGCGACCGCAGCGCCGCCGCCCAGCACGAGGAGGCCGACCGCGGAAAGCCCGATCCACAAGCCCGCGCTGCTCTTCCTCGGAATCGCCGCGGTGGGCTCGCCGTAGCCGCCCGTGTTGGCCCAGCTACCAGGGGTGCCGGTGCCGAGCGCGTGCCCCGTGGCGTGGGCTGCTGGCGCGGCTTGAACTCGTGCCGACGCGTTGAGCTCGGCCGCCAGCTGGGGTCCGGCTCCGGCGGCCCACTGCTCCAGCGCCTGTTGAAACTCGCGCGCCGTCTGAAAACGCGCTGCGGGTTCGCGCGCCATCGACTTGTTGACGATTGCGGCGAAGTTCGGATCCACACCTGGCACCATCTGTTCGACGGGTCGGGCTTCTTCCAGCACGATCTTGAACAGCAGCTCGTTGAAGGTGTCGGCGTTGAACGGTACCTCGCCCGTGATGCTCTCGTAGAGGATCACGCCGGCGGCATAAAGATCGACGCGGTGGTCCAGCTCGCGTGAGCCCTTGGCCTGTTCCGGAGCCATGTAATACGGCGTGCCCATCACGGCGCCCGTGCGGGTCATGCTGAAGCCGCTGTCGCCGCTCAACTGATTGAACTTCGAGATCCCGAAATCCAGCAGCTTCACGAAATCCGCTCGGCCTCCGCGGCTCTTGAGCAGGTACACGTTGTCCGGCTTCAGATCGCGGTGGATGATGCCGGCGCCGTGCGCGGCGGCGAGCGCCTCCAGCAGCTGGTGAACGATGGGGTACAGCTCACCCGGCGTCAGTCGACCGCGGGCCTTGATGCGCCCGCTCAGCGAGTCGCCGTCCATGAACTCCATCACCATGTAGCGGTCGCCACTTGGCAGGTTGCCAAGGTCCAGGACCTCCACGATGTGTTCGGAGCCGATGCGGCCTGCGGCCTGCGCCTCGCGCTCGAACCGCGCCACCGCCTCGCCGGTCTGCGCCACGTTGGCGTGCAGAACCTTGATCGCCACGCGCCGGTGAATGCGAGTGTTATCGCCTTCATACACGGCCCCCATCCCGCCCTCGCCGATCAAGCGAACGATGCGGTACTTGTCATCGATGATGTCGCCGGTGGAAAGAGACATGAACTCGCGCTAACTCAAGGAAATGGGTGGGCCAAGGCTAGCACGCCGGGCCCGAAAGACCCTAAGCCGCGACTGGCGGGAGGCGCCCCTAGGGACCTTCCTACGCCTGAGACGGGCGAAAGTTCCCTGCGGCCCCTGTGATACAAGGGCGGGCCATGCAAAGCACCCGCGCGGATCGCGACCCCCGGACCATCCGTCCAGTGGCCGTGGAGGCTGGTTTTCATCGACTGGCCGAGGGCTCGGCGCTGTATCGCGCGGGGGGGACCGTGGTCCTCTGCACCGCCTCCATCGACCCGAGCGTGCCGGAGTTCATGGTGGGCCGCGGCAAGGGCTGGGTGACCGCGGAGTACCAGATGCACCCGCGCGCCAATCCGAAAAAGCGCGAGAGCCGTGATGGTCGCGATCGCCCGCTTGGGGGGCGCGCGCGCGAGATCCAGCGATTGATCGGGCGCGCGCTGCGAGCGGCGGTCGACCTCGAGAAATTTGGAGAGCGCACCCTGCACATCGACTGCGACGTGCTCGAAGCCGACGGCGGCACCCGCACGGCGTCGGTGACGGGAGGTTTCATCGCGCTTTCGCTGGCGCTGGCCAAGCTCGGCGCGAGCGGCAAGCTGCGTGGACCGGTGCTCCGCGATCAGATCGCCGCCGTCAGCGTGGGCCACGTGCGTGACGAGCTCTTGCTCGATCTCGACTACAAGGAAGACTCGAGCGCGCGCGTTGATCTCAACGTGGTGGCCACGGAGCAGGGCGGCATCGTGGAGATCCAGGGCACGGCGGAGGGTGAAGCCATCCCGCGGCCGGATCTCGACAAAATGACTGATTTGGCCTTGGAAGGCATCGCTCAGCTGTGCCAGATGCAGCGTGAAGCGTTGCGGCTTTCGGGCGTCGCGCTCGACGAACTCCTGATCCCGAGGTCGTAGCCCGATGCAGCTCGGCCTTGCGACGATCGAGGGTAGCCTCGACGAAGCACTCGAGCTGGGCCGGCGCGCGCTAAGGCTCGCGCAAGACAGCCAGCGGGTGGTCCTGGTCGGCGCGACCTTCGAGGCGGAGGCCATCGTGCTGGGCCAGCTACAGCGCGAGGCTAGCGTGCGCGAGCTCAGCCCGGCGCGCCTCGAGGGCAAGCGTGTGCTCCGTCGCTGCACGACGGGCACGGAGGCGCAGCTTCAGGGCGGCGTTGTCTATCATGCGCTGGCGCTGCCTCGCGTGGACGCGCTCTACTCGGACGCTTCTTCGCGCACGCTCCTGAATCGCAACCTACGCGCCATCTTGCGCGGCTACGCGGCAGTCGGCATTCCATTGCGCTACTTCGGGACCGAGGTTCTGGCCTTGCTCGGGCACCCGATTGCGCTCGTCGGCTACGACAAGTTGGCTTCGGGCGCCGTGCTCATCGAGCTGCTGATTGGCCTGGAAAACCCGTGTGTGGTGCGTCCAGCTCTGCCCCGCGAGCCGCCGGCTTCACTGTTCGCCGTGCTAGGCGCCAAGCGGCCGGGCCGCGATCTTCTGGCCAGCGTCATGCGGGGCGTTGTGGACCGGCTCGGCGCGACCAACGCGGATGTCCTTTCTGAGCTAAGTGCGGCGGGCCCCGTAGCCGATCGAGCGGCTCCGCCCGGCGAAGCCGTGTCGCCTTCGCGCGTCAGCGTGCCCATCGGCGTCGTCGAAGCCGTAACCTCGCCCAGCGTCCGTGTGACCGGCGATCTTCTGACCAGCGTCGACGCGCTCCAAGCGGTCGAGACGCTCGCCCTCCTGGCCCGACGCGCCGGAAACGCCCCGAGCGTCGAGTGGCTCGCGCCCCTCTCCGGCGAGCCGCTCGATGGTGCCCGCCCCGAGGACGTCCTTTCGGCTCTCCGTCAGGCGTGGCCGTCCGGCTAAGGTTCGGACTTTGCTGCGGCAGCTTCGGCGCGCTCCATCGCGCCGCGCACGCCGTAAAGCGTGCTCTCGTCCGTCGGAAGCACGGGCCCCAGCGCCACCGAGGCGAGCAACGCGGACAGCTGAAGCTCGGCGCTGCCGGTGCCGTCATTCTCCGGAAAAATGCTCCAAATGACCGGGCAACGGGCGGCCAGCAGCGACATGCCGCCCGCCCTGCCACGGGCTTCCGCGGCCTCGGCGGCGAACAGATCCTCGGCCGTGCGCTCGCGGGCTTCGATGCGGAACGTGCCCCGGCCCGGGTAGCGATGGCTGTGAAAATGCAGCCGGACCACGGCCTGCCGTGGCTCTGGCCGAGCCGGTGGCGAAGCGGAGAGCACCTCGAGCTCGGCGGCAAAAAAGCGCTTAGCGTGGGCCAGAAGCTTGGGAAGCTCCGCTACAAGATCCAGCTGTTGCGAGAAGACGCGCGTGCTCACTCGGGCGGGAGCCGAGCACGCGCGTCGCTCTTTGGCAACCGACGCCGGGAAGCTTTGCCGGGAGCCTGCGGCCCGACTAGGCCGCTGAGGTCGCGCGCAGGGGCGCCGCTTCCGCGCAGGCGTAGCCGATCGGGCACTCGATGATCGCGACGTACGGGCGCGACTCTGCGTTGAGCGTGACGACGGCGGAGCCCTCTGGGTGACCGAAGCAGTCCTTGGCCAGCACGCCGACCGCCACGCCGGCGTCCAGGGCGAAGCCCGCCGCCTCGGCTAGCCCTTCGTAGGTCCAGCGCCCGTCGGGATCGGCGAAGAAGTCGACCGGGATCGCTTCGAGCGCGACGCCGTAGCAGGCGACCCGGTAACCGCTCGGGGTGATGAGCAGCTTCATGGGCGCGGGGTCTAGGGGAATGAGGCCTTCAGGGGTGCTGGGGGGAGCCATGAGATCGCCGATATCAGGGCACTGAACGGAAGCCTAGTGGTTGCTGTAAGTCGCGGACATTACTTGTCTTACCTGGCGGGCCTGGGGCCGCGACTATGCTGGACCTAAAGCACTCGCATGACTCCAGAAAATGGCGGGAAGATTGAGCTCAAGCTCAGCCAGACCGGGGGCGATCGGGCCGAGTATGCCGTGCTCCTGCAGACGGCCGAACACCGCTGGCGGGCTTCGGTCTGGGTAGGCGCCAGCCTCGGCAAGTCGCAAGTCGAGTTTGGCCCATGGGTTGGCGAGGCCCCCGGCGAGCCCCCCGCGTGGCTGACGGAGGACGCACGCGCCGCCCTGAAGGCAGCGCTGCGCACGAGCCAGGCGGGCGGCCCGTGGCCTCGTCGTCTGGCGCGTTGGCGGCCTGCGCCGGCCGAGTGAGTTGAGCTGAGCCGAGCCGCCGCCGGATTGCCAAGCTGGCTGTGCTGGAGTGGGTCGGACATGATGATGGCAATGCGTTGGCTTCTGCTCAGCTCGCTCTGTCTGGTCGCGGGTTGCGCGGGGGGCGCGCCGCGGCCGCCGGTCGGTCTGCCTCCGATCGCGCGAACCGCGGTGGTCTTGACGCCAGCGGCTCGCTTGGCGCGCGGCCTGACGCGCATCGGACAGAGCCGCTACGCTGAGGCAGAGGCGGACTTGGCGGCGGCGCTGCTCGGCTCTCAAAAGGCCGAGGTCCGCTTGGCGCAGTCGCACTTGTCGCGGCTCACGGGCAGACACGCTGAGGCGATTCAGCACGCGCGGGAGGCCCTCGCGCAAGGCGGCGACGCCAGTCTGGCGGCCGTGGCCGAGGCCCACGCTCTGCGGTTGACCGGGCAGCGAGAGGCCGCCGTGGCCCGCCTGCGCGAGCTGCCTCCCGCGCGCGCTTCGGCGGAGGTTCGGTTGCTCTTGGGCGAGCTGCTCCTGGAGCTCGGGCGGCGCGAGCAGGCCGAGCCGCTGCTCATGACCGTGGTTGAGGACTATAATCAGGATCGCATCAGCGAGAGCGATGCCGCCGGACTTTCGCGCGTTGGGCGAGCCGCACACCTGCTGCGCAGCCCGCGAGACGCCAACGATGCGTTCGACCAAGCCGAGCGCGCCGAGCCCGGAAACCTGCAGATACTGCTGTATCGCGCCCAGCTCTACCTCGAAAAGCACGACCCTGGCCACGCCGAGGAGGTGCTCACGGAAGCGCTTGCGCTCGCCCCCCATCACCCCGAGGCCAACGTGATGCTGGCCGAGGTGAGGCTCGCGCAAGCGCTCGACTTCGACGAAGCCGAACGGCTCGCTCGCAAGGCCCTCAGCCAGAACCCGAAGCTGAGTCAGGCCTTCTTCGTGCTGGCCGGTATTGCGGTCCGCGACCAGGACCTAGCGCTCGCGGAGCACCATGTGCTCGAAGGTCTCAAGACCAACCCGGCCGATCTGCCGCTGCTCAGTCTGCGCGCGGCAGTGCGCTTTCTAGCTGAAGACGAGCCAGGGTTTTTGGCCCAGAAACGCCATGTTTTGGGACTCAATCCCGAGTACACGAAGCTGTACTCGATCGTCGGGGAGTTCGCGGACTGGGAGCACCGCTACGACGAGATCGTGCTGCTGATGAAGGAGGCGGTGGCGCTCGATGCAAAGGACGCCAAGGCGGAGGCTGAGCTGGGCTTGAACCTGATCCGCGCTGGCAACGATCCGGACGGGGTAGCCGCGCTGGGTCGCAGCTTTGCGCTCGACCCATACAACGTGCGCATCTTCAACACGCTTGAGCTGTACGAGCGGGTGATCCCGAGGGACTACGTGAGCGTTGTCCACCCGCGCTTCGTTATTCGCTACAAGAAGACGGAGCGTGACTTGCTGGAGCGCTACGTGCCGGACCTGCTCGGGCGCGCCTTCGAGGCCATGCAGAAGAGCTATGGCTTCACGCCGCACACGCCGATCGGCGTCGAGCTCTACGCCGAGCGCGAGAACTTCGGCATTCGCACGAGCGGCCTCCCGCAGATCGCGATTCAGGGCGTATGTTTCGGAAAGACGCTGGCTTCCATGAGCCCGGAGCGTGAATCCTTCAACTTGGGGATGACGCTTTGGCACGAGCTAAGCCACGTCTTTCATATCCAAATGACGAAGAGTCGCGTGCCCCGCTGGTTCACCGAGGGCTTGGCCGAGTATGAGACCATCATCGCTCGACCCGAATGGGTGAGGGAGAACGATCAGGAGCTGTACGCGGCCCTGAGGGATCAACGCCTGCCGGCGCTGGCCGACATGAGTCGCGCCTTCACGCGCGCCGAGGAGCTAGAGGACGTGGGCATGGCCTACTACGCCTCCAGTCAGATCCTGGTGATGCTGGCCGAGCGCTATGGGCACCAGAAGCTCGCTGACATGCTCGGGCAATGGGGCGCCGGCAAGACCAGCAAGCAAGTGATCGAGGGTGTGCTCGGCGTAAACTCCGCCTTCCTCGACGCCGAGTTTCAGCAATTCGCCGCTAAGAAACTGAGTCGTTTCAGCGGCCAGTTTGTGCCCATGCAGCGCAAGGGCCGACTCGAGCGCGTGCGCGCGGCCGCGGAAAAGTCCCCCAAAGACGTGCAGAAGAAACTGCGTTACGCGCTCGCGCTTCTGCGAAGCGGTGAGGTCGAAAAGGCGCGGGCGCTGCTGTCCGCGGCGGAGCGGCTCGAGCCGCGCAACGCTGACGCGCGTTTTCTTCGAGCCGAGTTCGAGCAAGCGGACCACCCCGAGAAGGCCGTGCTCGGCTTGACGCAGATGGTGCTGGCCGGCCAAGACGGCTTTGACGTAAGCCTGCTGCTCGGCAAGCTGCTGCGTAGCGCAGGGGATGAAGCGGGCGCACGATCTGCCCTCGAGAGGGCGTCCAGATTCGATCCGCTGTCAGCGACCCCGTTCTATCTTTTGGCGGAGCTGGCGCAGAAGCGCAATGACTCGGACGCCGAGCTTTCTGCGCTGCGGCGCCTGGCAGAGCTGGAGCAGCACGAGAACAAGGTGTACCGGCGCTTGTTGGCCATTTTGATTGAGAAAAAGGCCTGGGAGGAGGCGGTGAAGCTGGGCGACGTAGCGGTGCTGGCCGACATGGAGGGCTTCGACACGCACCGGTTGTTTGCCGAGGCGCTCACCCAAACGGGGGACAAGCAGCGCGCGGTCTTCGAGCTCGAGAGCGCCACGCTCTCGCCGGCGTCGCCCGTGGAGCTCGCGGGCGCGCACGCCCGACTGGCGGAACTCTACGGCTCGGTCGGCCGGGCGCGCGACGCCGCCAAGTCACGCGAGCGCGGAAAGCAGCTCGCCGGCGCGGCGCTGCCAGCGACACCGTAGGCGGCTCTTCGGCTGGGCGGGCCCCCCCGAGGCGTCAGCCGTCGTTGGCGTTGGCGTCTGCGCCCTCGGTGGCGGTGTCCTGCGCGTCACGCAGCCCAAGGGCTTTGGCCTTCTTGTAAAGGTGACTCCGCTCGAGCCCAAGGGCCCGCGCCGTGGCGGCCATTTGGCCAGAATGGTGGGCTAGCGCCTCTTCCAGGATCGTGCGCTCGGCCTCTTCCGACAGCACCCGGAACGGGATCCCGACTCGATAGAGGCCCGCGCTTTGGCTGACTCCGGTCATGCCGATGGCGCGCGCCACGTCGGCTTCGGTGACTCGGTCATCCGGGTTCAAGATCACGAGGCGCTCGATGACGTTGCGCAGTTCACGCACGTTGCCCGGAAACGAATGCGCGGCGAGCGCGGCGAGCGCTCCCTCGGACAGGCTGAGTCCTGGCCGCCCGTTGGCAAGCCGCGCTGCCTTCAGGAAAGCCGCGGACAGCAGCGGGATGTCGTCGCGGCGCGCGCGCAGCGGCGGAATATCCAGCGGCAGCACGTTGAGGCGGTCATGCAGGTCTGCCCGGAAGCTGCCCGCCGCCACAGCCGCCGGCAGATCCTTGTTCGTCGCGGCCACCACCCGTACGTCCACCTTCAAGGTTTCGCTCCCGCCGACGCGCTCAATCTCGCGTTCTTGCAGCACGCGCAGCAGTTTGGCTTGCATCGGGAGCGGCATATCGCCCACCTCGTCCAAAAACAGCGTGCCGCCCCCGGCTCGTTCAAACTTACCCCGCCGTTGCTTGGTGGCGCCCGTGAAGGCGCCGGCTTCGTGCCCGAATAGCTCGCTCTCGATCAGCTCAGCCGGCACGGCGGCACAATTGAGCCGCTCCAGAGGCCCCTTGGCGCGCGGGGAAGCGCGGTGGATGGCCCGAGCCAGCAGCTCCTTACCGGTCCCGCGCTCGCCCAACACAAGCACGCTGGCGTTGGATCTGGCCGCACGCATGAGCTGCTCGCGCAGCGCTAGCATCGGTCGACTCTCGCCCAAAAGCTCGCCCCCCAGCCCGGCCTCGAGCCGCAGCTCCTCGGCCTCAGCCTCGGCGCGGGAAAGCCGAAGCGCGTTGTCGAGCACGACCAGCAGCCGGTCGGTGGACAAGGGCTTCTCCAGGAAGTCCAAGGCCCCCAAGCGGGTGGCGCGCACCGCGGCATCGATGGTGGCGTGCCCGCTCATCATGATGACCTGAGCCTCCAGCCCGCCGGCCATCAGCTTCGAAAGCAGCGCCAGGCCGTCGCCGTCGGGCAGCGCGACGTCGAGCAGCACCACATCGTAGCTGAGCTTTGCCAGCTTCGCCTCGGCGACCGCCACGCCCCCCGCCACGTCGACCCCGTAACCCTCAAGAGATAGTACTTTCTTCAGCGTGACCAGAATCGAAGGCTCGTCATCGACGACGAGGATTTGCGCGCGCGCCATGGGCTTGCAGCCTAGCATCGTTGGCTAGCGCCCCCGAACGCTCCTAGTTCCCGGCGTTACCGTGACGGAGCGCGCCGCCAGAATTGTCAGTCGCTCAGGGGCGCGGCCACGCTATGCTGCCGACGCCCGATCCGCAGATGAGCTCAGAGCCTACCGCCACTGGAAATCTCCAGGTCACGCCTTTCGGCCATCTCTTGGTGTATCTGCTCGACCGCGGCCTCACGGGCAGCCTGGTGCTGGAGGAGCCCGGCGGCAACAAACACGCCATTTGGTTTGAGGCGGGGGCGCCTGCCAAGGTGAAGACGGCCGAGCCGGTCAACTACTTGGGGCAGCTCTTGGTGGAGCAGCGCTCGATCACGAGAGAGGTCTATGAGAGCAGTTTGCAGGGGGCGCTGCGCGAGCGCTGCCTGCACGGCCAGGTGCTGCTTCAGATCGGCGCCATCGACGCGCGGGTCTTGAAGGACACGCTGCGTGAGCAGCTGGCGCGCCAGGTGCTCCGGCTGTTCAAGCTGCCCGGCTCCACGCTCTTCGGCTACTACGATCAGGTCAATTTCCTTGAGCGTTGGGGCGCACCAGAGGGCCTGCGCATCAAGCCGCTCGCCCTGATCTGGCGTGGCCTCCGGCGTCACGCGACCAGCCAGGAGATCGACGGCATCGTGTCGCGGCTTGGCGACAGGCCGATTGAGCTGCACGTCGACGCGCCGATCCGGCGGTTCCGCTTCGAGTCGTCCGAGCAGGCGCTGATCGACGTGCTGCGGGCCAAACCCCAGCCCCTCGCACAACTCATTGCCTACGGGCTCGCACCCGCCGAGGAAGTGAGGCGCTTGGTCTACGTCCTGGTGATGCTGCGCCAGCTGGAGATGGGCGTGCCGGGCGCAGAGCCCGTCGGAGTCGACGAGGCGCCGTCTTCCTCGCGTATTCCGGTGGCGCCGGGGGTTTCTTCGCCGGCTGGCTCGGCGGTCGCAGCGTCCGGCCGGCGCTCGTCGATCCCTGACATCGAACAGGTTGTCCCTCAATTTCGCCCCTCGGGCGCCCATTCGATCGACGCCGAACCCGCCCCGCGCGCCCGGTTGCCTTCGCCGGTGCCGCCCTCCGGGGGCCGTGCCGCGGGGGGATTACCGGCGGACGCCGCGGCTGAGATGCGGGCGGAGCTCGAAGCGTTGTCGGGGCGCTTGGCCGGCGACCACTATCAGGTGCTCGGCTTGCCCCAGGATGCGCCGCTCTCGGTCATTCAAAACGCCTTCATCGCGCTGGCCAAGAAGTGGCATCCCGACAGGTTGCGGCCCGAGCTGCTGGAGCTCAAGG
>JANNWK010000951.1:0-2537 GCA_031408355.1 Myxococcales bacterium | reverse complement strand
TCCAGTATCGCCGCAGGCCGGCTGCACCACGCCGCCGCCGCCCGCTCCGCCGTTGTTGTTCGCTCCGCCGTTGTTGTTCGCGGTACCGCCGTTGGTGGCCGTGCCGCCGCCCGCCAGGTCGCCGCCGGTGTTGTTGGCGGTGCCGCCTGTGTTGTTGGCGGTGCCGCCGTTGGTCGTGGTGCCCCCGTTGGTGACGCTGCCACCCGTGGCCGCGCCGCCCCCCGTGGTGCTATTGCTCCCGCTGCTGTTGTCACCGCACCCGATAGCGCCGATGACGCCCACCAGGGTGAGGAGCGCTCCGCAGTAGAGAGAACGAACCAGTGTGGGAGGAGACTTTTCCGACGACGGCATGCGAGGACCTCTTCTTTTAAGGGCTACGCCTCTGGGCGAGTCGCGGCCAACCTAGGACTCCAGTCACCGACACCGGGCTATGTCAGGCAACCAGGCTGGAAAAGGGGTTAGTAGGCGATAATAGGCCAGCGGGCCGCTCAGTCGCGCGGCCACGCCAGCCGTGGGCTACCGCGCGAGCGCAACGTCTGCTCCACGAAACGCCCGTGTACCTCCAGCAGCTGCCGTCCGCGGTCCGCAGACTCCAGTTGCGACAAGGCATCGGCGATCGCCTCGAGCGTGGAACGGGCGCCGGGGCGGGGCGGTTCACGCAGCCGGCTCCTGCTGAGCTGTACCGCCGTTTCGGCCAGGCTGAAGCAAGGTAGCAGCGAGAGCTCGGGCAGGCGCCGCAGCATCTTGCGCGTCTGCCGCCAGGTGCCGTCGAGCAGCACGAGTGTTTTGGGGCGCGCCACGGGCTGCCCCGAAGCTTCGCCGCCCGGATAGAGAAACCAGGCGCCTTCGAGCGCCCGCAGCTGGGCGCGCACCGGCGCCGGATCCTCTGCCATGTCGATGATGCGCAGATTCGAGATGAGCAGGCCGGCGAGTCGCGCGGTGCCGGTGGTCTTCCTGGCCTCCCAGTGGTGCCGGATCACGACGACTTCGGGATCGCTGGGGGTGGGTGGCTCAAGCTCGCCGCACAGGCAATGACTCAGCATCACCCAGCAGCGGTCGCAGCGACCCGGCGCGCCAGGGGCCGTAAAGCTTCGCATTGCCTAACGTTCTTCAGCCCGGGCTCAGGGTGGGGGGTCGCTGCGTGCGCAGCGAGTCGAGCACGTGCTTCCAGGTGGCCCCGCCATCGACCTCAAGCAAGCGCGCGATCTCAGCGAGGGCGATCTCCTCCTCGGGGGTGACGGCGTTCGGGTCGTCGAGCGCGTCCGCGGTGGCCCGCGCGATCGCTTCCGCGTGCAGAACAAGATCGGGCAGCTCGTCGACCTCGACGTCGAACATGTCTTCTTCGAGGGCCACGCCGAGCAGGCCGCGGAGGCCTCGCTCCACGTAGCTTTGGCTCGGGGCCTCGTGGAGCCATTGCTCCAGCACCGCCAGCGTCTCAGGCGTGAGGTGCAAGCGGGCCTCGGCGAAGCTGAGAATGCGCTCAAGCTCGACGTGCTCCATCTTCCCGTCGGCCCAGGCGACATAGACGAGCGGTAACAGCATGAGCGCCCGGTAGCTGGCACGCTTCAGCCCCAGACTCGCCAGCGTGTTCTCCAGTTCCAGGCGCCCTTGCGCCGACGGCTTCGACATGGGCTGACCGTAACCGTCCGCTTAGCGGACGTCA
Source organism: Myxococcales bacterium (assembly GCA_031408355.1). Taxonomy (GTDB): domain Bacteria; phylum Myxococcota_A; class Polyangia; order Polyangiales; family Polyangiaceae; genus PMG-095. The sequence goes on along the minus strand of JANNWK010000951.1, from coordinate 874 downwards.
CTAGAGTTCGGCGCGCGCGTTGGCTTCACGCTGCTCTCCCTGGACCGAGGCGCTAGCCGCTGCCGCGCTCCAGGGCTACGGCTTGTTCTTGGCGCGCGTTTCTAGGCCGTCCAGCAGCGACTCGAAGGCCTTTTCATGAGCGGCCACAAGCTTCTTCTCCCGCTCTTCCATCTCGCCGAGAGCGCGCTTGGCCGGCTCGACCTCACTGTCCAGAGCGGCAAGCGCGGAAGCCGCGGTCGCCTTGCGCTTCTCGGCGAGGGCTCGCTTGGTCTTGGAGGCCTTCGCGTCGGCCAGCACTTCGTTACTCTGCTCTTGGGTCCGTTCCAGGGTCGAACGCACCTGGCTGGCCTCAGCGAGCGAGCCTTCTAGCTCGCGGCGGTACAGCTCAAGGCGCACGCGGCTTAGGTGACTCAGGCGCGCGATGGTGTTGGCCTGCTTCTCGGCGGCGTCCAGGTTGGGCCGGCCAAGCTGCTCCTCGTGGTCGTCGATGAAGCGCCGCACCTCGCCACTCTTCGCCATGCGTTCTTCAAGTTGCTTCTCGACGGCGCGATCCATCGAGCCCGCCGCGACCCCACCGAGATCTTCGGAGCACTCCTTCTGCTTGGCAGCGTAGCTAACGGCGCCCGCCAGCTTTTGATGGAGCGGTTGCTTCTCTTCATCCATGAAGCGGGTCACGCTGTCCGCTTCCAGCGAGGCGTTGGCGTAGGCCGCGGAGCGACCTTCGTTGTCCGCCCGCTTGAAGAGCTCGGCGAGCGTCGCCGCATCCGCGCTAGCCAGCTTGTCGGCAGCGGGGGCAAGCTGGGGCAGGGCGGCCTGGACCTCGGCTTCGTCGGTCGCGAAGCGCGTGCGCAGGGTGGTGAGCAGGGCCGGGTAG
>JANNWK010000950.1:0-8119 GCA_031408355.1 Myxococcales bacterium | reverse complement strand
CTTCACACCGGGCCGTCAGGCACCCGGCCTAAGCCGTTGGCGCTTCACGATTTCATTCGGTATCACTCTTAAGATCTGGTTCGTCTGGGCGTCGCGAAAGCGTATTTGGCGGACGAGCTTGCCTGCGCCAAGCAGGCCGCCTTCCTCGAACAAGAAGCGCACTTCGCGCTTCTCACCTTGCGCAAGGGCTGCGCGCGCTTCGTCGCTCTCCGTGTCCTGCTCCCAAAGCCCCAAGTTAGCGGGCAAGGGCGCAAGCACGCCGAAGCGCTCCTCCTTCAGGCCAGGCACCAGGCCCACGACCAGCAACAAATAGACAGCGCCACCGGCCGCCGCGACTCCAAGCAAGAATAGATAAAACACGGGGAACCTAGTTCAGTTGATGCAGCTCGATGCCGGCGAAGGAGACCGCTCCTTCGCTAACGCCAACGGTCAACTCGCCGTCGCTCACTTCGGCCCGGTAGGGGCCAAGCCGTCCCCAAGCGCGCCCACCCTCGACCTCCTGAGCCTTGAAGCGACTGGCCGGCTCGGGCACGGCACCCTCAACCAGAATCGTCCCCAGATCCGGCATGGCCTGCAGCGACACCGCGTAGAGGTACACGAGGTAGGTTTGGTTGGGGACCGGTAGCTTGAGCGTCTCGCCTGCCTCCAGCCTGACAGCGGTCGCGAGCAGCGAAGCCAGCTCGCCGGTCGCTGCGGGATTGAACGTACCTTCCTGAGCGACGCTGCTGCCCGTGGTGGTGAGCATGGTCTCGCTGGCAGCCTGCCAGAGGTTGCCCGCGATGGTCACGGCAGGGCCGTGCAGGTTCACCCCACGGAACCAGCAAGCCGCTGAAATCGCTGCCGGCGGCTCCTGACCCCAAATCAGCTTTTCGCCGAGGAAGACCGTGACTTTGGGCCAGGGCGCGTAGTCCCCCGCGGCCTGATTGGCCGAAGAGTAGTTGACACGTTGGTCAAACAGAGAGCTTGAGGCTCCGGTCGTCAGCTGCTGGTAGAGTTCAACGCTGTCGCCGGGGAAAAGCGTACGGCCAGGCCCGAGCGCAATCTCCACGTAGGCCGTGTAGTCCGCGTCCTCCGGAGCCACGACGCGCTCCACCGACCAGACGGTCGAGGCGAGCTCAAACCCTCCTCCGGCAATCGTTGCGATCGCCTGAGGCGACCGGATCAGCATCGGCTCGACGACCTCATCGCGCTCGAAATAGTAGCGAACCTTCAGATCTTTAGTGGCAAAGCTCTGCTCGTTAGCGCTCGTGTTCGTCACGCGCACCCGCCAGGCCAGCGAGTTGACTTGGGGGTTCAGTTCGTCGGCCTTGTAGGTCAGCGTGAGCGGCGTGTCGCACAGGCCGCCCGCCGTGCACTCACCAGATAGACACTCTGCCGCTGCCTGGCAGCTGCCGGTCGAACAACCCTGGCACGAGCCGCCGCAGTCCGGCCGAAGCTCGTCCCCCGAGGTGTCACCATCGAAACAGTGGTCGGGGTAGCTCGCGAGAGCGGGCAGGTCGGGGCACAGCGCCGCAGCGCCCGCTTCGCCGGCCAGGGCTAGGCTCCCACCGACGCCGGAGCCCGCGGTCGTCGCGCCGCTAGCGCCTTGGTTGGGCCCTGATCCGGCGCTCCCCGGCGACTGAAGCCTGTCGTACTCGGGGAACGTGCACTGCAAGCTGATGGTGGCCGCGGCTAAGACCAGCCCGAGCGCCGCCCGCCCCCGGCGCGGCAACTGCGATGACAGGGTCCGGGTCGGCTCTTGGCCGTAAAGCAGCAACATTTCCCGAAGCCACAGCATAGCGCACGGTCCCCCGCCTCCGACTACTTCTTCTCAGGCGCAAAAGGCAGCCGCTCAGCGTCGCTCACCGGAAAATCCAGAGGCCGCGCTTCGGCTTGCGCCACGGCTTCGGGGATCAACTCGACGGGAATGCCGCGGAAATAGACCTGCCACGCCGGGCGACGGATCATCCCGTCGCACACGCTCACGTACCAGGCGGCCGCGGGATTGTCGGCACGACTCCGCCAATAGAGTGCCTCCTGGTGCCGCACCAACCTGTCCCAGATGTCGCGTCCGATGCCCTCGCCCTGGGCCTCGGGCAAGACTGCGAACTTGCTGAGGTAAGGGGCCGGGTAAGCATCGTGGACCACGGCAGCGCCACGGTACGAGGCGTCCACGTATACCGCCAATGGCGGCAACTCGAAGAAGGTCGGCGAAAGCTCACGCCCAAAGGCCGTCTCCAGCAGGTGCTTCAGCCGGGGCACGTCGAGCGTGGCGTAGCTCGTGTGGCGCTCGACCACGCTGCCACGTTTGATCAGCGTGCCTCCACCCTTGACCGTAAACAACTCCTTCAGGAGATTGAGCGGCGAGGTGATGCTGATCAAGAGCGGGCTCGGCTCGGCGAGCTGAAGCAGCTGATCACTCGCCGCCAGGAGCTCGCCGTCGCGCTTGGACAGCGTGCCTGCCGGAATGCGATCACGGTCGGTGGTCAGGTTGACGATCGAGATGCGACCTTCGTCCACGGTCAGCCGCGGATCGGTACGCTTGCTGGGGCCGCCTCTTGCCGCTCGCACCGGAGCGAGCGGTCGAAAGCCACCGCGACGCCGTAGCAAGGCCAACTTGCGCGTACCCAGCTGCTGGGCAAGCTGGCCCAGCAGCACGAGCCGTTGCTCCTGCGTTTCGCCGTCCCGCTTCAGGAAATGCAGGACGGGAATGCACTCCCGACGCAGCTCGTCCCTAACGGCCTCGGCCAGCCCTGGCTCCGACATCTCGTGCAGGCTCGGCGCCATCGCGGCCGAAGGCAGCCGCTTCACCAAGCGCTCAGCGCTCGTGGCGGCGCTATCCGGGTCGAAGAGGCCGAGCACGACCGTCGTGTACAGGCCCAGGTCGGCCAGAAACCGTAGCTGCTCCACGATGGATCCGAGCGCCGAGCGCACGACGGGTCCGCCCGGCGCGATGACCGCGAAGCTCTCTTTCGGGAGCCCGTGGAACATCCGCAAATAGAACTCCGCCTCGGAACGGCGACCGACGCTTTCCAGAAAGGTCAGCACCGCTTCGGCAGCGGCAGATCGAGGAGCAGGAGCGACCAAGCGAGATCTCGACGCTAGCAGTCTTGGAAGAGGAGCCTGGCGGAGCCCGGCCCAGACCGCCGCACTACTGAAGCGTCTGGGCGACGAATGCAATCAAATCCGCATTGCCGACCGTCACCGCGACCCCCGCCGGCAGTGTCCGCGCGTACCAGGTCACCTTCCAGGGCACCGTGGCGCCCGGCGCGATGGCACCGAAGGGCCCCTGCTGCTCGACCTCGACGTAGCTGTGCTCGGGGTTCACGTAGATCTCGACCTCGGCTTCGCCGGGCGCGGTCACCGCCACTTCTATCGGCGCGAACTGCTTGATGAGCAGCAAATCGCTCGCGGCGTAGGCCAGATAGCCTCCCCCGCCATCGGCGAAGATCTTGGCTTCGCCCACGGTCTTCGAGGGGTCGCACCAGGTGTGGCCGGCGGACGCCTCGGTCACCAGCGGCTTGGGACCAAACGGCGTGCCCCCGGTGGGCCAGAACGCGACGCCGGTGGCAGGAACCCGAGTGATCTCCCAGGGCGCCCAGCTCACCGCCGAAAGCCCGCTGTTCTTCATCAGGTATTCGACCTCAATCGCCTCGCGGGCGAGGTTGGCCGAGAATTTCTTGGTCACGGTGAGGCTGGTGCCCGCATGGGGCTGACCTGTGGCCGTAATGGCGCCCGCGGCGTCGACCGTGGCGGCGTAGGCCAAGTTGTCAATCTCGGGAGGCGGAGGCCAGGGCCATTTTTGCGGGCTCGGCCAGAACGTGGAGCCGTACATGTCCGGGTTGCTTACCGAACCCGTGATGGACAGTAGCTCCCTCCCGCCGCAGCGCAGAGAGGTAACGCGCGCGCCGTGACCGGCCGTGACCTCGAAAAACGTCGAACCAAACTCGAGCACCAGCTTGCCGCCACCTCGATCCACCGGTTGCATCACCGTCAGCATTCCTGAGTCTCCAGCCCGGTTCTAGCGCCGCCAGCGGTCAGGGGCGCGCCAAAGTTGGCCCGTGCCTGAAGCTGACTTCGGCGAGTTTGCCCATTCCTGGTCCGAATGGCGCCAGCGATCTACATTCCGGCCCATGAAGCACCGAGGACTCGCCGTCTGCTTGGGTTTGGCTGCGCTGGCGACAGGCGCCGTCGCTTTGGCTGAGGCCGAAGACGCGCTGCTGCGCCGTTATCCGTACGATCCGGCCTGTGCTTGGGGTCGCGTCGGCAACGGCAAGGGCATGGTCGTCCGCTGCATCACCGAGGAAGAGGCCAAGACCCTGCGCCAGCTCGCCGCGCCCCCCGCCGCTCAGGCCAAGCCAGCCCTCGGCGGCGCGCCTCTGGCGACGCCCGCGACGACCACAGCCGCGCCCGAAACCGACGCCGCCCCAGCCGTCGAGCCCGTAACGCCAGAGGCCGGCAGCGAAACGCTCGACGTGACGGTCGGCCCGGTCACGGCCGACGAGGGTAGCCTCGGCGTTGGCAAGCTGTCGGCCCCCCGGGACAAGTATCTCGCTTGCGTGCAAAAGAACGGCGGGCTCAGCGCGAAGACGGGCGAAGTTTCCGTGCGCTTCCTGGTGCGCGCCAAGGGCATCGCCGAGGGCGTCAGCGTGGCAAAGCGCCAGAACGTCAGCAAGGAAGCCGCGCAATGCGTCGCGGAGGTGATCGACCGCCGCCGGGTCGGCACTCCAGACTCACCCATGCTCGGCGCGACCGTGCTCGTGAAGTTCGCTAGAGTCGAGAAGTGAGCCCATCCCACGCGACGCTCTACGAGGGTCGCATCAAGCAACTGTCCGCCGAGTTGGCGGCACTCTCGGCGCGCTCAGTACGCATTGGCAACCTGCGCGGCCTCGCGTTTCTGGTCGGGCTAGGTTCCGTCCTCTGGGGAACTGCGGGAAGCGGCGGACCGTTGTCCTTGGCGAGCGGCGCGGCCGGCATTGCCGCGTTCATTTGGCTGGTACGACAGCATGCCTCGCTAAGCAGCGAAGAGGGCTACGCCGCTCGCTTTCTGGCGGTCAACGAGCGCGCGAAGCTGCGCGTCACCGGGCAGGCCAAGCAACTGTCGGACGACGGCGCCGATCTGACCGAGGTGATGGCGAGCACGGCGACGAACGAGGACGCGGCTCGCTGGGCCCGCACGCTCGCTGACGACCTCGATCTGTTTGGTCACGCGTCGCTGTTCCAACGCATCTCGGTCGCCCACACACGCGCCGGTCGTACAGCGCTGGCCGGAGCCCTGCTGGCGGAGCCGAACCCCCCAGAAATTGCGCGACGCCAAGCCGCCGTTCAGGCACTGGCTCCGAACCTCGAGCTGCGTCAACGCATCGAAGCCCTGGCCTCGGCCTTGACCAAGAAGAAGCTCGGGCAAGCGGTGGCGGCACCGCTTGATCCGGAGCCGCTGCTCGTGTGGGCCGAAAGCCAGCCACGCCTGCTGCCGAAACGCGGGTTGGTCTGGGCAGCGCGGCTACTCACGCTGGCCAACCTGGCGGTGCTGACGCTGGTCTGGCTCAAGCTTGTGCCCGGCACGCTGCTCCTGGCACCCCTCACGCTCTCGCTCGCCGTCCTGCTTTCGACCCGCAGCGAGGCGCACGCAGCCTTCGCCGCCGTCGCAACTCGAGAAGGCGCGCTCGCGGGCTACGACAAACTGCTGGAAGCCATCGAGACCTCGAGCGACGATGTCGAGCTGCTGAAGGAGCTGCGGGCGCGACTCCGTCAGGGCGACGCCACCCCCTCGCAGGCCATGGGCGAGCTCCGAAGCGCCGTCAGCTACTTCGAGCTTCGCTACAACGGCCTCATCTATCCGTTCGCGAACCTCTTCCTGCTCTGGGACGTGCATTGCACGGTCAAGCTGGAGCGCTGGCAGAATCGCTTCGGCAAAGGGGCCCGCGACTGGTTTCGCGTCCTGGGCGAGATCGAAGGGCTCTCCTCGTTGGCCGGACTGGCCTTCGACGAGCCGGATTTCTGCTTCCCACAGCTCTGCGCTGAGCCACGGCTCGACGCCAGCGGCCTATCCCACCCGCTGCTCGACCGAACCCGGCGCGTCGGCAACGACCTCAGTTTGCCCGGACCCGGGTCGGCGCTCTTGGTGACCGGATCGAACATGTCGGGCAAGAGCACTTTGCTCCGTTCAGTGGGCGTCGCCTGCGCGCTGGCTTACGCGGGCGGCCCGGTGTGCGCAAGCCGACTCGAGCTGGGTAGCTTCCGACTCGGCACCAGCCTGCGCATCCGAGACTCGCTTGAAGAAGGTGTGAGCCACTTTTACGCCGAGCTGCAAAAGCTCAAGGCGGTGCTCGACGCAACCCGCGGTCCCCTGCCCGTGCTGTTCTTGCTCGATGAAATCCTACACGGCACCAACTCCCGCGAACGCCAAGTTGGCGCCCGCTGGATCCTTGCCGAGCTGCTCCAAAAACACGCCCTGGGAGCCGTCTCCACCCACGACATGGGCCTGTGCGAGCTCTCGCCAGAGCTGATGACCCACGTGGGCCTCGTACACCTGCGCGAGGACGTGCAAGGGCAGGAAATGACCTTCGACTACCGGCTCCGGCAAGGCCCGGTGAGCGCCGGCAATGCGCTGCGGCTCATGCGCCGCATTGGGCTCGAGGTGCCGGAGGAGTGAGCACCCTCGCTAGCCGCGCGTGATGAAGCTACAGCGACCCGCGATGGGACTGTAAAATCCGTCGCCCTGGGCGAAGCGCAGGTAGTGAACCGCCAGCTGCGTGGCGGGCAGAAAGCCGTAGCTGGGGAGCCTGGTCCAGTCAAAGCTCGCGCACAGCTGGGGCTTACTGCGCAGGGCCGTGAGCAGCTCGCCCGAGGCCCAATCCAGGGCCCGTGGGTCGTAGCTCTCCTGGTTGACAGCCAGCTGCATGAACAGCGGGATCGCCGCGTCCCCGGCTTCTTTGAGCAGGCTCTTGGCCTGCTCAAGCGCTTTCAGGTTTCGCGACAAATTCTGGGTGGCCTCCTGCTGCTTGCGCGCGAAAAACAACTCCCAGAATCGGGCAGAGGCCGCCTTGAAGCGCGCGTCGAACCAGGCCAGCTCCCGCAGCTTCTCGTACAACTCGTAGGAACGCTGGATGTCGGGGCTGCTCAGCTCCGCACCCTTGGCCAGCAGCCCATTGAGCTCCGCCAAGAGCCGGGCCGTACCTGCCTCGTAGTCACGCAGGGAAGCCAGTGAGAGCTTGCCAACGTCCACGGCGGGCTGCGCCTTCGGCCCGCGCAGCCGCAAGATAGCCTCGGCAGGCACGCCTATGCCGAACAGCTTTTCGCGCAATTCCGCGCTCAAGTTGAGCGCCACGTAGCCATGGGCATCGGCCGTGCCGAGTCGGTGCACGGCGCTCCCCACCACCAGCGAGACCTCAACGTCTCGGGCATAACCCTGGTCGCACGGCACTTCGACCGAGGCCGGCTTGGCGATCTGCACCGGCCCTTGATCGACGGAGCTTACAACCCGATCGCCGTCGAGCGTCTCCGTCCGACGCCCCACGATGTCCGCCGGAATCACATCGCAGCGCGCCGAGCGGTAGAGATGAAGCCGAATCACATCCAGCTCCGGCTCCGCCTCGAAGGAGTAGCTCACGTTCCGCGGCGCCCCGTACATGACGGTGCTGCCCTGCGGTGTGTCCACCACCCGCGAAGTGAGCGCGCGGCCGCCACACCCCCCTAGCGCGAGCGCGCACGCGAACACCAACGACGAGCGACGCAAGGACAAAGAACGACCCAAGTTACCCATGTCGGGGGCAAGCGTAAGCCAGTCCGAAAGAATCGTCCATCGGCGCGCCGGCAAAGGCCGAGCAGGCGCCACATCTCACAGGTAGTTCCATGTGGGGCCTTGGGCTGGGGGGGGTAGTCGCAGAGAGGAACGAGCGCAGGTCTGACTCGAAATTGGCCCATTTTATCGGTCAGTCTGTGGCCGCCAACCGCCCACGCCCGTCGACGGAACACTGCCCAGCGCTGGGGTCCAGCGTCGCAGAAGTCAGTTCGGTTCCGCGGTTCCGAACTCATTCTTCCGCGAGTCCCAAGGATCAGTTCGGTTCCGCGGTTCCGAACTCATTCTTGCGCGACGCGGCTTGTTTGGGCGGATAGGGCTGGCCGTGTCGCACCAACG
>JANNWK010000949.1:0-4118 GCA_031408355.1 Myxococcales bacterium | reverse complement strand
GCTCAATCGTGGCAAGCGCGAACGTGCCCACTTCCCAGTCTATTCGGAGGAGGAAGCCTGGGAGCTTGGTCTGCAAGCCGATGGCCTGGACGCCCTGCTCAGCGTCTACCGCGTGGGCCCCAGTCCCCGCGTCGCCGTCTTCGACCGACGCGTGCCGCTCGCTAGCTTGACCACCGCCGTCGCTCGCGCGCTCGAACAGGCGGAGAGCACGACCGGCTCTGCGGCCGCCGGGCCCGCTCGTCGCGTTCTTGGCTTGCCCTACCCGACCTACGCGCACGCGCCGCTGCAGCGGCGCAAGGTGACCATCAGCCCACGCCCCGCCGCCGGCGTGGCGTTCACGGCCGAAGCCGAACTGAAGCAACGTCGCGGGGCGACCGCAGAGACCGTCGGCCTCGAGCGCGCTGATCTGCACTCTCTGCTCGCGAAAGGTAGCCTCACCTTCGCCGTCAAGGGTCGCTCGCTGACCCTGGCTTCGGTGCAATTGTTCTTGCTCGGAGAACGCCTCCTCACCATCGCCGAAGACGTATTGGACGCTTGGCGCTCGGATCGCGCCGTGTTTCGGCGCGCTGAGCTGGACGGTGTCCAGCTTTCGGTTCGCCGCGGCCCCGGAAGTGGCCCGCTAAGGGTGAGCCTCACCGGCGGCGCAAGCTCCGCGGACCACGAGGGCACGACTTTGACGGAGGTCTCGGCTCGCGGCTTCGTGCTGGCTTCGGCGCGCTTCGCGCTGAGTCTCGTGGAGGCCTTCGAGCAGGCCGACGCCGCGCAAACCAAGAACCTGCGACTGCGTGCGCTCAGCCGCAGCGCTCGCAGCATTGTTGACGTCATCAGCGAATCGAGCGCCAACGACTCGCTGCAGAATCCGGAGCCTGACAGCTACCGCAGCTTTGGTCTGCCTCGCGCGATCTCCGGTCGAGGCACATGGGAGCACGGCGGGAAGATGCGTTTCCTGCCGAAGTGGGTGGCGACGGTGCCGAACATCGATCTGCGAGCCACCTTCCAGTGCGGTGACAAGATCATCGTCGGCTCGCAGCGCGAAACGGCCTGTCTTTTGCGAGATTCCGGGCGCGTTCTATGGCGTGTAGCCGCGAGCCGCTCGGCCAGCGTGGTGACGCCGCTCGGTCTGGCACGGCTCGGATTCGACGGCCGTGTCGAGCTCCACGACCTCGAAACCGGTGGCGTGCGTTTCACCACTCACATCACACCGCGCGCGGCGGGCGGCGCAACTGGCGCGCTTGTCAACGGCCCCGCGCTTCCCAAGTTACTCGTGGTGGCGGAGGGCGATCGGTCAGTAACGGCCGTTGATCTGGTGTCCGGTGAAGTACGTTGGCGCTTCACGGGCAAACGTCCGGCGAGCTACCGCATGCGCCGCGCTGGCAAGCTACTGATCGTCGCCGGCGGAGACTCGGCGCTCGTCGCGCTCGACGTATCCACGGGCGAAGTTGTCTGGCGGGTTCGCGACCGACTGCCGTTCTCGGGCGACATCTGCATCGATCACGACTCGGCATTCGCGCTTGCCGGGGGCCCGGTCGGACCCGCCAAGCTGTTTCACGTCGATCTATGGTCCGGAGCCCTGCGTTGGGCGCGCGAGCTCGACGAACGTCCCTGCGCGGGTCAGGCGCCGTTGGTGAGCGGGAGCTCGGTCGTGATCCCAACACGTGACAAGCGCGGCGTGGGCATCAGCGCGCTCGCCCGCGACACCGGGGCTCCGCTTTGGGAGCAAGCGCCTGGGCTGGCCTCAGCCACCACCGCCTGGCTCGTGGTCGACGACTCGCTCATCGCCAACACAGCATCGGGCGCGCTGATGTGCCTCGACGCCAACACCGGAACGCCGCGCTACAGCCACGTGTTTTCGCGCCAAGTCGAGGCCGATCAGCCGCGGCGGCTTGAGCCGGTTCTACGCAACGGCGCGCTGTTCGTTCCACAGCACCAAGTGCACGTGGTGCGCCCCCGCGACGGCGAGTTGCTCGGGACGCTACCCAGCGATCTCATCCCCGATCTGCTCCGGGTGGACGAACGCTGTGGCGCCTATATCGCCGAGGAAAGCGGGCATCTGGCGGCCTTCGCGGTGGCGCCCCGACTCTCGCTCGTTAAGTAGCTCAGCCTAGCCCGCGCGGCGGAAGCGAAGCCAAGCGAGCTGGTAGCGGCCAGGGGCCGCCGACTTCGCCGGCCTTCGCCCGCAGGAAGCGAGCTATCTTGAGCATGGGTACGGACGCGGGACAGCTCTGCTCCTTCTTGGCCAACACCTCGTCGGCCACGAAGCTCAAGCTGTAGGCGGCCGCGCGAAAGTCCGGCATGCTGCGCGAGGCTGAGAGCATGAGCGGCATCACGCCGCGATAGGCGCCGCCGGAGGCCGCGATGCGCTCGCTCTCGCCACGATCGCAGATGCCGCAGGCCACGCAACGACTGAAGCTCGAAAGGTCCGCGCGCTCCTGGGCCGACACCGGCGGCAGCCCATCCGCGTCGTAGGCGCGCCGAAACGCCGCGATCCCGCCGGGTGACGTCCACAGCCGTCGAACGAGCGAGGTCGCGAGCGCGACGGTCAGCAGAAACCAAGCCTTGAGACGCGGAGGCACCGGCGGAGAGACTGACACGCCCACCCCTGGAGGAGGGAGCTACCGGGACCGTCCAGCGTAAGATAGGGCCGGGCGAGCCGGCGCGTATCGTGACGCGTCACCGTCACTGGTTACGCTCGATCATGAACTCCCAAGTCATCGCATTTATTAGTAAATAGTTCAGGCACGCCGGCTGCAATAGGTCCCCTCGTCCGCGGCACATGCCCGCGAAAAGGAGTTACCGATGTGGTCCCCCGTTGCCGTCCAGTCCGCCCCCCTCCCCCAGCTCGTTCGCGCGACGCCCTCCGTGGCCATCGCTGCCAGCGCTTGGACCGAGCAGGAGCTACTCGACCGCCTACTTGCCAGTGACGCCGGCGCGTGGCGAACGTTCAACCAGCGCTACAGCCGCTTGATCATGAGCTGCATCCAACGGGTGCTGGCACGCTTCACCAAGAAGCTGAGTGTGGACGCGGTGGAGGAAATCTACGCCACCTTTTCGCTCAGGCTGCTGGCCAATGACAAGCACAAGTTGCGGAGCTTCGAGCCGAGCCGCGGCAACAAGCTGAGCACCTGGCTCGGCATGCTGGCGACCCACTGCGCCTACGACTATCTGCGCAGCATTCGCCGCGAGCCGAGGTCGGTGTGTTTGGACGAGGCCGAGAGCCTGAGTAGCGAGGGTCGAGATCCCTGCGAGTGCGCCATGATCAACGAACGAGCCAAGCTCGTTCAAGACCTCCTCGCCGGTTTCAGTGACAAGGATCGGGAGTTCGTGGCCCTGTACTACGGCGACGGACTCAGCCCCGAACGGGTGGCCGAGCAGCTCGGCATCAGCGTCAAGACGGTCTACTCGAAGAAGCACAAGATTCAGCGCAAGCTGAGCGAAATCGTGGGTGTGCCCGCGCAGGTCGCGTGAGCGAGCTCGGGCGGGAGCGAAGGCGCGCTCTCGAGCGGTTGCACGCGCGGACGCCACCGGGTTAAACGGACTCGTGCGGTGCCCGCGCGTTCGCTTCGCCTGTGCTGCGCTTCAGCGGCTTCGCAGCGGGCCCGCGCCCTGGGTCTTGGCGATGACCGCTAGCCTCGGGTGTGGCGGCTCGGGCCCCAGGCAAGGCGCGCCGGGCACTCCGCTCGACGGGGGCGAACGCGGTCGCATCGAGCAGCGGAGCCTGGCGGGTCGTCCGCCGCTGTCGATCATCCGGCGCCAGGGCGATCCAGAAGCGGCATTGGCCTTCGCTTCGCTTGCAGCCGCTTCGCCGGAGTTGCACGCGGCTTGGGGCGAGTTGCTCGGCCGCAGGCTGGAGCGCGCGGGTTTCCCGGCGCAGCTGACGCTCCACGGGCTGGGCTTCGAACTCTCGATGCTGGTCGGATCGGACCAGCACGCGAGTTCCGCCACCCAAGCGCTGCTTGGCTCGCTCACCACAAGCGTGGGGCCTATCGACACATTGACAGAGCGCCCACCGCTGACCCGCCAGGCGCTGCCTGCCGATGCCCCGGCGCAGCTCAGCCAGGCCGACCGTTGCTCGGGCGAGCTTTACCTGGGCGCGTTCGCGCCGAGCGGAGCTGAGCTCG
>JANNWK010000948.1:0-4563 GCA_031408355.1 Myxococcales bacterium | reverse complement strand
GAATTTTCTCTCGACCCCAACGTGACGGCTCCGCAGCAGGTCATCATGGACTCCCCGGAGGCATTGCTGCTCGAGGGCATGCGCCGCATGGACGAGGCCGGCCGTTGAAGCGTCCCGTTCCCATCCTACCCATGGCCTTCTCCCCTAGGTTTGAGGGGGCGAGTCGTGTCTAAAGCCTCTCCGCCGTTGCTCGGTTTCAACAACAACGTCCGCCACCGCGGTCGGGTCTTCCATATTCAAACGGAAGACTCTGGGGTGAAGTTCCTGCGCATTGTCACGCATCTGTTCGCGGATGGCGGCCGTATTGTGAAGACGGCACGCACCGACTACACCGAGCACCGCGAGAAGAGTGACATGGCGGCGCTGGTGCGCGGCTTGATGAAGGAGCAACACAAGGCAATGTTCGCGGCGCTGCGCGCGGGCGAGCTCGATCCACTGCTCGAGGAGGTGTGTGGTCCGCTCGACGCCGTCACGACCCGCGCAGACTCACTCTTGCCCGTAGATCCAACCGCCACGAACGATCTCGCAACGGCGCGCGTCGTTGTCGGTTCGAGCTTGCCGGGGGCTCGATCCACCGCGGCGCCTCAGCTTGCTCCCAAGTTGCCTTCCTCCTCCTCCGTCGCTGTGGCGCCGCCGATCCGGTTGCCCGAGCCCGCGGCGACCGAGCAGGCCGTGCGCGAGGGCGTGGTGGCGCTACGTGACTCGGACGCGCCACGCCGCCAGAAGCGCAGCATCTCGAATCCAAACCTGAGGAGGCCCACGCCATCGGTCGTGCCGCCCAGGGCCGACGCCTTCGATCTCGACGTGGCGTCGCTGGACAAGAACCCACCGAAGTCCGCCGGCACGCCGGCCCCGCCGAGCGTTCGCCCCGCGCGTAAGAGCAACCCCGCGCCAAGAAAATCGCGTCCACCCATCCCTCAGCGCCCGCCTCCTCAGCGCGGCGCGCAGGCGCCGTCGCCGCCCAGCGCCTCAGCGGTGCCACCCTCGCTCACTCGCCCGCAAACCGGACGATCTTCCGTGCCGCAGGCCAGCGCGCGCTCCATCTTCGGCGACGGTGCGATCAGCGAACAGTCGCTTGACGAGGTGATCTTGAGCTACCTCGCCGAAGATCTGGACGAGTCGAAGTAGCTTACCGGGAGCCGCGCGCGGCTCGGAGAGTTACTTCTCGCACACGAACGCTTGGAGCGAGATGTCGTCAAACAAATAGTTAGACGCCGCCAAGGAGGCGGGGGCGTCAGCGAAGGCGTCCGTGCTGCCCCGGAGCTTGAAGTAACGTTTCTTGCCCGCGTGGGGCGCGGCGTCCCAGCTCTCTTCGAAGCGGGTCCAGCGGGTGGTTTCGCCCGGATCCGAGGAGTCCCAGAAGAATGGGATCTCAAGCGCGTCCCCGCTCGCAGAGTCGGGATCGTAAAGGGCGATGCCGCAGAAATCTTCGTTTTTCGCCAGTAGGCTGTCGAGCTCGAACCAACGGTAGCCCGTGACCACCATCCAGCCTGTGTTCGCTGGCACGGTGATCGTGGGCGAGTCCAGATCGCTCTGCTCGTTGGTGAGGCCAGCCAGGAAGGCAAAGTAGTCGCCCCCATGGGGGTTAACTTTTTCCAAGACGCCGTCCGTGATGAGCGGGTAGCCCTTCACTGACGTCTCTTCCCAGGGCGAGTTGCCGTCCAAGACCGGACCCAGCTCGAAGCCTCCGTCGCTCAGTAGCTCGACACCGACAGGCGTGCCGCCCTCGGCCTTGCAGCAGTCCGCCGAGTCACAGGGCACGATCTCGCCGCTGCTCGCGCCGCCCGCGCCGCCCGCGCCGCCCGCGCCGCCCGCGCCGCCCTGCTCTCCTGCGCTGCCAGCTTCGCCGCCGGCTTCGCCGCTCGTGCCACTCCCGCTGTCACCGCCCTGGGCTACGGCGCCACCTGCTCCCCGCGGATCCGCGCCGATTTCGTAGTCGCCCAGACCGAGGATTTGCGAGCAGCCGACGGCCGACAACAGGACGGTTGCCGGGATCACCAGATTGCGAGGAAAGAAGTCAGTCATGCTCAGAATGACCCGCTGAGGCCGGCCGCGTCCGCGCCGAACCAAGGCTTCACCTGGAGTCCATCCGTTGGCGCGCGCTTGGCAAGCTGGGGGCTAGTGAGCTTTGCGCTGCTACTGCTGCCGCCGGTCAAGAGCAGCACGACGCCGACCCCAACGCCCACGAAGCCCACCGCGAAACCTACCGTTGACACGGTGGCCATCGTTTTGGCGCTGTCCAGCGTATCCGCTTGGTTGCTCGGGCAGCGCGTTTCGACGCAACCCTTCAGGTCCCCCTTCTTGCCGAGGGCTAGAAAGCCAGTGACGCCGCCGACCACCATGCCGGCTCCACCCACGCCGAGTGCCACATACGCGAGTGTGTTGCTCTTCTTCGGAGCGACGTCGCGGGGGGGGGCGGCTGGTGCCGAGGTGCTGGGCTGCGCCGCGGCGGGTGCCGCGGGCGACGCAGCTGCCACCGCCGCGTTAGGATCCTTCACCAGCAAGAGCGAGAGCTCCTGCTGCCCGCCCTCCGCTAAGGTGATCGAGGCGCGCTGCTCCAGGTATCCGGGCGCGCTGGCGACGACTTCGTGCGTCCCTGGATCCGTCGGGCGTTCGATGCCCAGCAGGGCTGGCGGGATCGGCGTCCCAGCAACAGTGACCTGGACGTTGGCGTCTGCAGGCTCAACCTTGACCGTGAGTCGAGCGATCTTCGGGAGTGCGGCGCTGAGCACCCCGCGGGCTCGCTCCTGGGCGTCGCGAAAGGCTTTGGGTGCGCTGGCGGCGAGCTGCTCGCGCACGACGCGGTTCAGGTTCTCGGTGCCGAGCACGACTTGTCCGACCTGGACTTGGCACTCACCGAGCCGCCCGAGGATGGTGGGCGCATGGTAAAGCGACGCCGCTCTCGCTAGCTTCTCGACGGCGTCCTTGCAATTGCCGGCGTCGGCCAACTGGATGCCTTGGATGCCGAGCGTCCGGGCGGCGGCGACGTTTTCTGCCTGGGGTTGGCCCTGCGCCAACGCAGCAGGCGCGACGGCCGATGCGGCGAGGCCCGCTGCCAACCCCAGCGCTACCGCGCGATCGATCGCCCGCACACCTCTAGACCAACGCCTGGTTTTCATGGAATTCAAACCCCGTTTTAGCGCAGAACTGCGGGCTGGCGTTTAGAATCCGAGGTCCGACCCGGCTGATTTGGGCGGGGTGGGGCGGGCTGCTGCGGCGGCAGGCGCGGGCTGCGGCCCGCCTGCGGTGCGCCTGCTTTCCGCTGTTTTCGCGGGCTTGCGCGCCGGGCCAGACCCAGTTGTCGTGCCCAAGCTCTCGGCGCCGGTCGGGGGGGACACTACGAGGGGAGCCGCTGGCGCCGCCGTGGTCGGTGGGGCGGACGGTGGCGTCGCCGCGGGTGGCGTGACCGGGAGCGGGACGGTGACAGGGGCGCTCGACGGGGGCGGCTGCGCGCTTGAGTCCGTGCGGCCCCCAGCAAGCAGGACGGCAAGTCCGATCGCGAGTGCGACAGCTAAGCCGACGGCGCCGCCGACCAAGAGCGGGCCGAAACGAAGGCCCCGGCTCCGGTAGGATGGGTAGCCGCCGCTTGCCAAGGCGCTCGCGGCGAGCGGTAGAGTGGCAGCCCCGGCATCGACGGTTCGTTGCTCCCGCTGACTCGGCCGCGTGAGTTCAGACCCGCTCTGTCTTGGGGCTCCGCTCGCGACTGGGCCTGAGGAGAACGCCGGTGGCGCGTAACCGATCAGCGTTTCAGGGGCGATCCGACCGTCCGGGAAGGACTTGTGTTTCGAGCGCTGCGGGGACGTACCGGCGGCCGCGCTGAGCGCCTCGGTCATCTCGTCGGCGCTCTGAAAGCGATCCATCGGATCGCGGGCGCAGGCACGCTGAAACCAGGCCTCCAAGCTCTCGGGCAGCCAGGGCGCCGTCCTGCGCAGCGAGGGCAGCGCTTCAGTGCAGATCGAGATCAAGATGTCGCTGTAGGTGGCTGAGTAGAACGCGAACTCCCCCGTGAGCATGTTGTAAAGACACATGCCAAGCGAGTACAGGTCCGCGCGATGATCCACACTACTGGCGCCCCGCACCTGCTCGGGGCTCATGAAGAGAGGCGTGCCGAGCACCGTGCCGGCCTGGGTGGTGCCCTTCTCCTCGGCGCTCTCCAGCTTGGCAATCCCAAAATCCAGCACCTTGGCGATCCAGCCGAGGTCTTCGTCGTCGGTCTTGACGAGGAAAATATTGGCGGGTTTTAGGTCGCGATGCACGATGCCTTGGGCGTGGGCGCGGGCCAGCGCCCGCCCCACGTGATTCGTGATCCGCACGGCTTCCAGTAGCGGCACATCGCGTTCTCGATCGAGGCGTTGCTCGAGCGTTTCGCCTTCGAGGTACTCGAGCACGATGTACGGGTTGCCCTCGGGTGTCTCCCCGTCGTCGTACACTTGCACCACGTGGCTCGAACGCAACTTTGCGACGGCCTTGGCCTCGACGCTGAAGCGCCGGCGAGCCTCGCTCGACTGCAAGTGTTCGGTCGAGATGAGCTTGATAGCGACGCGCTGCCCGAGCGTGACGTGC